>JAKLPU010000180.1:0-4578 GCA_022013755.1 Candidatus Atribacteria bacterium
AGGGCTAATGCCCCTGCCAGGGTTACCGGAGCCGTTCCCCCCGTTACCGGACCACTAACATAAACTAAGGGAATACCTTTCTCTGCACAAAAAAGTAATTCTTGAAGAGGTTCTGGAGCGTGCTGCAGGGGAGTAGTAGGTTCAGCATAATGTATTATAAAAGGATTTCTTCGAAAGTTTTCAGCACTCCCTCTAACTGCTACCGCCATATCATAAATGTCAGATAATCCCGCTAAACTCCAACTTGAAAACATTAACGGTTTAGTAGTATTTAGAAGCATGGCTTCAAAATCATAACGATCCGTAATCTTTGGGTCCATACCTTGTGATGCAGGATTAATTCCACCGGTCATCCCCATTGTTAACACAAAATCTATATTAGGCAAATAATCACAGATCAAAGCGGCTTTTTCTATATCTTCTTTAGTTGTATTCCTTTTTTTACCAGAGTACACATCATAAATAAACTGTATGGTTGGTCCAGTTCCATAATAACTATTATGACCCTCAAGAAACATAGCTGGCTTACCATTACGATCACTGATGGTAATCCTATGAGGAGCAAAACTTAAAGCTTCTTCCACTAAAAAAGATGGGATTCTTACTCTGTTTTTATCGGTAACATCGGCGCCGGCTTCTCTAAGCAGGTTTACTGCTTCAGGTAAAAGGACTTTGACCCCGGTTCTTTCTAATATTTCTAAAGAAGATAAATGTATCTGATAGATTTGATCAGAAGACAAAAGTTGAAGCTGGGGTCTTTTTTTAACTAAAAAGTCATCGTTAAATTGTCTGTTATACACTTAAATTTCCTCCCGCTATAATATTTTTATATCTTGGCAATATCAAATTCTATTAATACAATTTACTAATAATTACTATTTTATTAACCCAGCATACTTACAGGTAATTTCAATAAGTTTCACCAGAGCTTTTATAGCCCACCTTGCTCTTTCTTCAATTAAGTTTCCGTTGGTATCAGTAGTACCTAGACCAGGAGATATAAAGATATTACCGTCATAAGCAATAGTAGGAATTACACCCATTTGAGACATACCAGTCTGGAAAATATTTGTACCTGCATACATGTCTTCAATGGAGAATATAGGAATTTTTAATCCTCCTTCTTCCCAGCTTTTTTCATAATTTACTTCAACTGCTGTTGAATTATAAGATTTAGAAATTATAAATTCATTTTTTATTTTTGGATTAATTTGCGAAAATTCTTCTTTGACTATTTGATATAAATCGTCAACAGGTTTTTTATATCTTTCCGGTTGATCTCTTAAAAGTTTAAGTGCAGCAATTACTCCTACCAATGCCTCTTTACCTGGATCAATGGTAACATAGGCAGCTTTCCCGTGGGAAGTACCCGTTCCCCATCTATCTCCATGTACACCTAAGGCCCTGCGAAGAGGTACCATTATTTCTTCCTTCCCGATAATAAGACCAGATGTTGGTGCACCGGATGCCTTATCCATACTATATAACATAACATCAGCATTGGTTTTTCTAAGATCAGTTCCTATAAAAGGAACACCCCAAGCATTATCCACGATATAAGGAACATTATATTCATTAGCAAGAGAGCCAATCAATTTTTGTAATAGAGGCGAACCATCTTCGTCTTTTACTTTATATCCATAACCTGGTGTATCATAACCTAAAGAAGCAAAAGCAGTTAACAGGGTAGCTTGCTTTTCTGCAATTTCTGATATCTTTTTGATAGAGGCTTTAGGGTCTACATCAACTAGCTGAACGGTAGGGTGATATTTTATTCCATGGCAATCATATCTTGCTCCCACCAGAGGAACTATAATAGTATCTAAATTGTTTTGCCTTTTTCCATAAAAACCTAACTCACCAGCTGTATTTCCACGGTCAGCAAAGATATCTTTATATCTACCCGGGAATGGCCTACCATAGCCACCATGATGATGAAGATGTTTTTCGTAAGGAACAATATATCTTGCTCTGTAATTATCTCCTCTACCCTGCATTGGAGGTGTAGCCAATACATCAAAAGAAACCCACAGAGCTGCTTCACAAGTATTTACTACCAACCCATCATATTCATCTCCATAAACACCTTTCACTATTTCTCTTACTTCTTCATCTAAAATCTTATTCGGAATTACTTGAATTGCTGCCTCATGCATAGCTTTAATAACTTCTTTTTGGGGTATACCATGACATCCGGAAATGGCACCAGTTAAACCAAACTTTCCTCTTAAATCTTTAGGTATACCGATTTCGTCAGCAGCTTTTTTTGCCTCTGAGTAAATATTTGGTATATTTTCTTGAAGATGTTTATACATCTGAAACCTAAATTTAGAATTAGACACGTTATTCTTCTCCTTATTATTCCTTTTTAAATAAAATATTCTCATCCAAATTAATTTTTAATTCTAGCCCTGTCTTCTTTTTATCAGTATATAGGACAATATTTTGGTGATTGGGCATATGAGTATCATCAAATCCTGCTATTTTACCAATAAATTTTCCGCTAATATAAACTTCATCTCCTCTTACTATCACTCCTCCTTCACTCACTTCGAAAAAACATACATAAGCTACATTGTTTACTATCTTCCCTGGGCTGGCTTCCGCTTCTTCAGTAGCAATTAACTCATGTATCTCCCCTTTCTTGGCCACTCTTGAATGGGGAGTAATTAGATTCAATCCTCTTTTTTCAATGATAGAATCTAAAATAGCTATTATATTACCCTTAATTACTCTCTTTTTTACATATGGACTATTTTTAATCATTCCCCTATCATAAGGATCCAAATTCAATCACTTCCTTAAAAAAATAATTAAATGATATTACTTTTTAGTTACCATTTTTTATTGCAATGGCATCAATTTCTAGTTTCGCATTCTTGGGAAGATTCGATACTTCAATACATACACGTGCTGGTAAACTATTTTTAAAATATTTACTATATATTTTATTTACTAAAGCAAAATCTGCCATATCTTCAAGATATATGGTAACTTTTACTGCATCTTCTAACGAACTACCACCGGCTTCTAAGATTGCTTTTATATTTTTTAATACTTGCTCGGTTTGTGTTTCAATATCACCATCAATAAACTCATTAGTTTCTGGATTTATAGAAATTTGGCCAGAAATAAACAGTAAATCCCCCACCTTTATTGCTTGCGAATAGGGCCCAATGGCCAGTGGGGCTTTTTGAGTTTTAATGATCTCCTTTTTGATTTTTCTTCACTTCCTTTCTTTATCTACTTCAGACAAATTTAAATAAATAATTAGTTAAATTAGCTTGATATTTTTTTCTGGTTTTATCTCAGATAAATAATTGTAGACGGTATAACGAGAAACATTTAGTTTTCTTGCAATTTTGTCAATATTTCCTTTAATTAAAAAAACTCCTTTTTTCTGCAAATATCTTACTACTTCTAATTTATCATCCTTCTGCATCTTTTCTATTGGTTTACCCACTTTTTCCTGTGCCTTTATAAAAACTCTTTCCAAAAGGTCATCTAGATTATCTGTAAAAATCTCCTCTTTTTCTTCGTTATTAAAAACATTTTTATCAACATCATTATTAACTGTGCAAAAATCATCTATCTTTTTTCTAATTTCTGATAAATGATCCAAAGCGTAATTAATACATAAAAACCCAATTATTTTCTTTTTATTATCTCTAATAAAAATACTGGTTGACTTTAATTTTTTTCCATATTTGTTTTCAGTTTGATAATTGGCAATAAACTCGGTATCCTTAAAAATATCTGATTGTAAAAAATACAATCCTAAATCAGTCATTGGACTTCCAACTTTTCTTCCGGTTACATGACCATTTTCTATCATAATTATTGAATTTTCTAAATTACTAGTATCATGCAAAAGAACTTCACAATCTGTACTAAACATTTTAGCAATTCCTTTTACTACGGGAGCAAAGCTTAATAAAATTGGATTAATTTCCCCTTTCTTCATAAGGTTTCTCCTTAACATTTTTATTATTTACATATTTAGTATACCACATTTATTTAAAATATCCTTCTTTTTTTTAAAATATTTTAATAAATATATAAAAATATTTTAATAATATTATTTAATCTTGTTAAAACATAAAATTTTGCAATTTTTATTAAAAAATTTTTGACTTTTTTTGAAATATATACTATGTTATTAAAAACTTAATATTTATTGCCTCACTTTTTTCAAGTGAGGTAGAGACGCGGGCAACAATCATTACTGGTGATGAGGTGAGCTCCAAAGAATAATCAGGAAAGGTTTTCTTGCCGAAGTGTAAAGATAATAGCTCTAATCTTTATGCGGGACTTATAATTAAGAACCATAATACTGTTATCAGAAATTTATCCCATGCTTTAAAAGGAGAAATCATTTATGAAAATAGCACAAAGAATACAAACTATCCCCCCTTATTTATTTGCAGAGATTGATAAGAAAAAAGAAGAAGCCATAAAAAGAGGAATTGATATTATTAACTTAGGTATAGGTGATCCTGACCAACCAACACCTAATAATATAATTGAAAAATTAAGGGAAAGTGTCAAAGACCCTAAAACCCATAACTATCCTCCTTA
>JAKLPU010000181.1:0-2876 GCA_022013755.1 Candidatus Atribacteria bacterium
TTTCATTTGTTTTCTAGGAAATTCCTGTTTATTACAGGTATTTTGTATTACCTAATCAGACTTATCTTCCTGGTGAATCTTAATCTACTCCATATATTCCCTGACAGAAAGTTCATGTGAGCAATTTTCATTTAAATTTTAATTTACCCAAAAATAGTGCACTTTTAATTTTTAATTGACAAGGTTCACATTTTTATTTGACAAACATTTTATTTAATGCTATTTTTATATCTGTTAAATTTTAAGAAGTTTTTTAATGAAGTTTGTTGCAGACAATTTGCTTTTTTAAAAAAAAAGACTAAGGGCGGTATTATATTTAAAAAGATTTAATCCTATATATGAAAAAAATAGTAAATATAAGAGTTGATGATAATAAAATGGTGGGGATCTCTTTTGAATATGATACTGAACCTATAATGATACATTTTATGTAGGATGTTAAACCAGGAGGATGTATTTTGTGTGTACGGAAATTTATTATTTTTCAGGAACCGGTAATTCGTTACACGTGGCAAAAGAACTACAAAAACGAATTCCAAAAGCAAACATAATACCTATTGTAAGCCTACTAAACAAAGATGTTATTAAAACCAAAGCAGAAACAGTAGGTTTTGTTTTCCCTCTTCATGGTATGACTGTGCCTATACCTGTAAAAATATTTCTAAAGAAATTAGAATTAAAGTCCGTCAATTACATATTTGCAATAGCAACACGAGGTGGCACAAAGTGCTTTGCGTTTAATAAAATAAATCAAATATTAAAAAGAAATCGTAAATGTTTGGATTCCACTTTTATCCTTACAATGATTAATAATGATCCGAAATTTGAAGTTTATGAAATCCCAACTAGTGAAAGCATATCCAAGGTTGAGTCAAAAATTCAAACTCGACTTGATTCTATCTCCAGGATAATTATAAATAAAGAAAAATACCAAGAAAAAGACTCTGATTATATTGATTTCCCTTTTATTAAACCTGTTAATTATTTATTGGAGCGACTCGTACTTTTAGGTATGTTCTGGGCTGATGTTACACATACTGGGATCAATAACTATTTTTATGCAGATTCCAAGTGTATAGGCTGTGGCATATGTGAAAAAGTTTGTCTGTCTCAAAAAATAAAAATGATCAATAAAAAACCAGTATGGCAGAAAAACGTTAAATGCTATTTATGTTACACTTGTCTGAATTATTGTCCGGAGCAAGCGGTTCAAATTAAATCTAAAATATACATGAAATCCTATACTGATAAAAATGGAAGATACCCCCATCCATTTGCCACTATAAAAGATATTGCTGGGCAAAAATGATTTATCAAATCTATTGAATGAAATTTATTTATGAAATATGCGGCATCTGTGCCGCTTGGTCGCAACTTCGCAAGACACGCGAAACGTTATCTGCAATTGTTGGAGCAAGGATAATTTATTAAAATCAGAGGTGGCGACTACAGTCGCTACCCGAACAAAATGGAGGATGAAATGAGTACTCAAGTTCTGGTGACCTACGCCACCAAGTACGGTGCAACGGCAGAGATTGCCGAGAAAATTGGACAAGTTCTTAGTCAAGCAGGTCTTCGTACCGACGTGCTACCTACGGGTCGCGTCAGCAACCTGTCTCCCTATAAGGCAGTTATATTGGGCAGCGCGGTTTACATCGGTCAATGGCGCAAAGAGGCGTCGACCTTCTTGAAGGCCAACGAGAAGGTGCTGGTAGAGCAGTTGGTGTGGCTGTTTTCAAGTGGACCCACGGGAGAGGGAAATCCGGTTAAATTAGCTGAAGGTTGGCAGTTTCCTAAGAACTTACAATCCATTACTAAGAATATAAAACCTCGTGACATCAAACTTTTTCATGGCAATGTAGATATGAAAAAACTGAATTTTATTCATAAATTCATGACCAAAAAGGTTGAAGCACCTCTCGGCGACTTTCGTGATTGGGATGCCATCACTTCCTGGGCCACGGCTATCGCCAATGTGCTGAAGGAAGCGGGTTTGGTGTCAGGAATACCATCAGAATAATAGCAATTCAAAGGAGATAAAAAATGAAAATTAAAAGCGCGACAAAAGTAGTAGTCTCAGCATTCGGCATTTTTTTAGGACTAGGTGGTATCGAACATGGTATTGGAGAAATACTTCAGGGTAACATAGCTCCAAGCGGAATTGTAATAAAGTCCTGGGGGGAATCAAAACTATTTAGTATCTTGGCAGGAGAACCTGCTATGACCATTATCCCTAACCTTCTAATAACTGGAGTACTTGCCATCATCGTTTCTCTATCGATCATGGTATGGGCAGTTGCCTTTGTTCAGAGGAAGAACGGCGGGCTAGTTTTGATTCTTCTCTCCATTCTACTGTTACTGGTTGGAGGAGGATTTGCGCCACCATTGATTGGAATTATAGTTGGTGCGGCCGGGACAAGAATAAATGCACCGTTACCGTGGTGGCGTAAACATCTCTCTGTTAATACACGGCGCTTACTTTCCAAATTATGGCCTTGGTCCTTAATCACCAGCTTACTCAGCTACTTTTATCTGTTTCCAGTTTCAATAATTCTCTGGCATTTCTTCGGTGTATACAACCCGAATATTATTTACGGTGTTTCTTCATTTGCTTTTGGAACGCTCTTGCTGGCTGTTTTTTCTGGATTTGCACGCGATATATACCATTCTGACCGAAATGTAGTTGCGTAGAGTAAACAGTAATTGTTTGAAAATCTTCAAATGCTGTTTATCCCCATTGAGCGGCAGTCCAACTTAACTGATATACCCGCCTGCTCCAACAACTGTAGATAGTAGTCGATATATGCTCCGCTCCCTAGTTGGTCGCTTCGGGGTTAAATCCCACATTTTGCCTTCGCGAGTACGCTACGGCAAAA
>JAKLPU010000182.1:0-2659 GCA_022013755.1 Candidatus Atribacteria bacterium
AAGTCTATCTGCTTGAATTTTAGTTTGGCTGCACAAAATGGTGGTCTGTGCAATCTCCGCTTTGACGATACAAACCCCAGCAAGGAAGATGTGGAGTATATTGATTCAATAATCAACGATGTTCGGTGGCTGGGATTTGACTGGGATGACAGGCTTTTTTATGCTTCCGACTATTTTGAAAAGATGTATGATTGCGCCGTTCGCCTGATTAAAGCAGGCAAGGCTTACGTGTGCGACCTGAGTCCTGAAGAAATTAGGGAGTACCGCGGAGGGTTCAAGGAGCCGGGAAAAGAAAGCCCATATCGCAGCCGATCTGAGGAGGAGAACCTGGATCTGTTTCGACGTATGCGCACTGGTGAATTTGCCGATGGTTCCCGGGTGCTGCGGGCTAAAATTGACATGTCTTCACCTAATCTGAATATGAGAGATCCTGTTCTTTACCGTATTTTAAGGGCTACTCATCACCGAACGGGGGATAAATGGTGTATTTATCCTATGTACGACTATGCTCATCCTCTTGAAGATTATTACGAAAAGATTACTCATTCTGTTTGTACTCTGGAGTTTGAAGACCATCGTCCATTATATGACTGGGTTCTTAATACTTTAAACCTGCCAGATCTACCCCAGCAGATCGAATTTGCTCGTCTTAACTTAACTAATACGGTAATGAGTAAACGGAAGCTTCGTAAGCTGGTGGAAGAAGGTTATGTAGCAGGATGGGATGACCCTCGGATGCCAACCATAGCCGGTTTACGGCGTAGGGGTTACACTCCGGAGTCTATCCAAAATTTCTGTGACCGTATCGGTGTATCTAAGAGTAACAGTATGGTGGATGTCCGTTTTCTGGAACATTGTATCCGTGAGGATCTGAACCTGAGGACTTCTCGAGTTATGGGGGTACTGCATCCTTTAAAGCTGGTTATTGATAATTATCCTGGAGATATGGTGGAAGAGATGGAATCAGAAAATAACCCTGAGGATCCTACTACCGGAACGCGCAAAATACCTTTTTCCAGGATTCTTTACATAGAACGGGAAGACTTTCATGAAGACCCGCCGAAAAAGTATTTTCGTCTGGCTCCCGGTTGTGAGGTCAGGTTAAAGAATGCCTATATTATCAAATGTGAAGGATTTATTCGGGATGAAAAAACGGGAGAGATAAAAGAAGTACACTGTACCTACGACCCGGAAAGCAAAAGCGGTAAACCGGGTGCTAAACGTAAAGTAAAAGGTACTTTACACTGGGTTTCCGCAGACCATGCTTTGAAAGCGGAGGTGCGCTTATACGACCATCTTCTACTGGACCAGGACGAGGGAGCGGAAGAGCAGGAGGAAGAGAAAGATTTTATAAAACAGCTTAACCTAAATTCCCTGGAAGTGTTAGCTGATTGTTTGGTGGAACCCAGTTTAGCGGGAGCGGCTCCCGGAAACAGATACCAATTCATGCGAAAAGGTTACTTTTGTGTTGATTCCGATTCAACGTTGGATAAGCTAGTGTTTAACCGAATTGCATCTTTACGGGATACTTGGGATAGAATCCTTAAAGCTGAAAAAAATTGAATAATCCGAGCTAATCTGTTATAAATAGATAAGTAAAAAGTTGTTTCAGGTGGAAAATATTTATGGAATTTATAAAAGATAAGAGATTGAATTTTATTATCAGCGTGGCTATTGGCCTTGTGATTCTGTTTTATCTATTAAGCAAGCTACAATGGTTGTTTATATATTTTAGTATAGCCTTGATGTTAGCTTATTTTTTCGATCCGCTTTATAGATATCTTATTCATAAAAAAATTCCGAAGGTATTGGCTATTATTATTGTCTTTGGAATAATAATAACCTTGTTAATCCTGACTATATTTTTTCTGATCCCCAGCGTAATTAACCAACTTAATATTTTATATAAAGAAATTCCTAAATTTATCGAAAATTACCAAAATCTAATTCTATCCATAAAACCGCAGCTATCAAAATTTATAAACCCGGCAGATGTAGAGATTTTGCTCAAAGAAAATTTATCTGAGCTACAGAGGAGCGTATTGGGTTTTTCCCAAACCATTATAATTTATTTATCCAATATAGTCTCCAGTATTACTTTTGGTATAGTAATTATCCCTTTAATCTTATTTTATCTAATGAGGGATATGTTTATATTTAAGGAAAATTTGTATATTTATGTAGCAAGGGAAAATAAAAAAGAATTTAAGGAAGTTCTGGAGGAAATAGATCATATTGTCAGTGGTTTTATTCGTGGTCGAATAATAGTCTGTTTTATTGTGGGGACTTTGATTGGTATAGGACTGTATTTCTTAAATGTGGAATTTGCCTTGATTATCGGAATTGTTAGTGGAGTTTTTAATTTTATTCCTTATTTAGGCCCTATTGTAGGAGTTGTTCTGGCTCTAATTTTTGCTTTGGGTAACCCTTGGTGGTCTTTGTTGATGATTGTAGTTTTATTTGTTTTAGTTAATCAGCTTGAGGCGGTATATCTTAATCCTAACATCTTGGGAAAGGGATTAGGTTTACATCCTTTAACAGTAATCTTATCAATGTTAATTTGCGGTCAGTTGTTAGGAATATTAGGAGTATTAGTAGCCGTTCCTTTAGCAGCCATCTTGAAAGTTTTATTCTTTAGATATTTAGTCCAGGAGGGATA
>JAKLPU010000183.1:0-3647 GCA_022013755.1 Candidatus Atribacteria bacterium
AAATCACCAGTCTAAAACTAGGCTACTCTTATTCTGATGTGAGGAGGGGAGCGGTAGAGGAATAAATTTTCTGCCATCAAAGATTAATTTATCAAAAGTATAATCACCGCCCAGGGCTTTATCGGCATGTTCATAGGTTAAAGAGAAGGAGTTACCTATTTCGGGGCTGATAGAGAATCCATATTTTTCCGCATCAGAATAAGAGTAGCCTAGTTTTAGACTGGTGATTTTTTGCGGGTCGGTATTTAAGAGAGATGCCGCATTGGATGTGGCAGAAGAGAATTTTACATTTTGATACCCGAGAGCAAAGATCTGCCTGTAAGGACGAGAATTTGTGGTAGAAGCAGTCTGTCCTTTAAATGGGAAATAAATATTTATGCCGGTTTCCCCTTCTTTCCACCAGGATATCGGGGAGTTTAAAATAGCATTTCCAGATAGATAAAGATTAACAATAGGAAAGTAGCTATAATTATAATAATTGAAGTTGTAAGATAGGCTATTATTGAATATCCCATAAGTAACGCTTAAGGGCAGGGAATAAAATCCCAGTACATCTTCCAATTTAGTTGAAAAGCCAATTCCCAGGTCGCTTTCAGTAAGCCGGGCAGCGGGAATCCAGTAGGTGGGCGGCCAGAAGGAGGTTAAAGGATGGTAAGGGTGGATAGGGTAATTATTTTTAGAATTAGAATTAGAATTAGAAGAGGTATTTAGGTCTTTATTGAATTGTTGTTCTGCCATAATTGGAGGCTCAACATAATCTATTTTTATTTCTGTCCACTGATTGGGGTTCGAGTTCGGGTCCACTTTCATAAGGTGCAGTTCGTATCCGGTGGCGTGATAGGAAATAAAGGCTAGCTGGGTGCCATCGGGAGAGATGGCGGGCTGAAATGCCCCACCCAGGACATTGGTTACCTGATAGAATTTTTTATCGGGGAGCGAAAAGGCAAAAATATTATAAATACCGGTACGGTCTGAGGTGAAGAAGAGATATTGACCATCGGGAGACCAACAAGGGCTAAGGTCAATAGATTTATCTTGAAAGATGGGCTGAATGGGCTGAAGAGTAAAATTACCGATATTACCGGGGTTAAGATTATTAGTGCTAAGATTGTCGGGATCAAGATTTAAGATATATATATCCTGATAACCCTGGCGCCAGGCAGAAAAGGCTACCCTGTCCCCTTTGGGAGACCAGGATGGTTGATATAATTGGGTTCCGTCACGAAAATCGGTTAAATAGGTAATATCCTCTTTGGTAATTAGTTTATGAGTGGGCTGGGCTTCATTAATCGATGAGTTTGGGGAAGGTAAATTAATTAGAGCTAAATTATTTGTTCCTGATTGATTAATTACTGCCACGATTTGAGGATTTTCCGGATCAGGTGACCAGATAGGATCGCGAGCCCGCAGCCCTTCAGAAAGGCGGGTCTCTTTTTCTGTTTTAAAATCAAATAAATAAAGGTCATAAAATTTATAAAATTGCTCGTAGTCGTCTAATTTAGCATAAATTATTTTAGAACCGTCGGCGGAGAGGCTAAAAGAGGAATCCCGGCTATAAATTCTTTTAATTAAAGGCTCGTTTTTAATAGAACGAGGAGTTAAGGGAAGAGAAGGGCTTAAAGGGTCGATAATTTGAATAAAGGGATAGGAATGAGGTGTAGAAACTCTAACTGCTATTTTATCTCCTTCGGGGGTGGAAAGCCAGCGAGGATAATCGACCCAATAATGGTATTTAGTTAATTGCTGAGAAGGAGTGAGATTTTTTTGAGAGAGAATTTTTTGCACCTGGAGTTGATATTTTTCTTTTAAGCTATCTTTCCAGCTTTGATACAGTTCCTCCAGGTTCAGGCCTATCGCTCTTTTTACGGCATAGTTAAATCCTAAATAGGGATATTCACAGAATATTTCACTCATGGCAATTACTTTATCTTCACCGTATTTTTGAGCTATAAAGTGAATAAGGGATTGGCCATAGATATAGGGTGCAGTGCCGCCAGGCCAGGAAGTAAGATAATAACCGCTTATCTGATCAAGGGTGTTAAATTGATCTTCCTCCAGGGCGGCCATGCGAAGATACATATCATAGCGGGTATCTATCCCTCGGCCTCCGGCGGTAAATTTTGTTTCATTATAAACTGCTAATCCCTCAGTTGACCAGATGGGCTGGAGGGCATTAGGAGTGAGTATCTGGCCAAATAGGGCGCGCAGGGCAGTGGTGGGCCCAAAGGTCATCTCGAAATGAGCCAGGTGGGTGTATTCGTGAGTGATTACCATTTTAAGCCAGCTTTTAAATTTCATATCAAAGGATTTAGCTGTGGGAGCGGTCAGGGAAAGGCGAATCACTCGATGAGGAAAAGAAGAGGCAAAACCCAGGGCGTAATCAGAAAAATCTTCTATAATTATAGCTATCTTTTGCAGGTGGTGATGCTTGTTGGGCGAGCCGAGCTGGGCATTAACCTGGCGGTAGGTTTCCTCAGCAATATCAGCTACCTCCTGAGCCAATTGTTCATTATTATAAATGAAACTTTTGTCATTTTGTTCATTGTTTTGCAATTTAGAAAAATAGACTGAAAAATGAGGGCTTTCTAAGACTTGCCACTCCAAGCCGGGGTCATAGCGAACAGCTTCCACACTCATAACTAATGCTGAGTATATTACTAAAACTATTACAATAATGATATAAATAAAAAAATTTAATTTTTTTTGCATATTCTAATGCTTCTTCCAAAAAAGTAACCCAAAGGTGCCTGGCACCTTTGGGTTACTTTTCTATAACAATAGATTTATTTTAATATGATTTAACCAGAGTTGGTATATACGATCAGAGATTAAATTTCTATCCACTTTTTTGCATATTTTTACTACACTTTGACTGGTCATATGTAGGGAATTTGCTACATCTTTTACTCTATAACCCTCTTTTATTAATAAATATACCAGTAAATGTTTTAATCGTTTATTGGTAACTATGTCTCCAATTTGTTCTTTTGTTTTACTTAATATTTTTTCTATGTTTCTGGGTGATTTATTTTGTATTTGATTTGAGGTTATTTTAGTGACATTTTGGAGGTTTTTTTCTGGGTCATCTTTATGAATATTTTCTTTTACGAAATTTATAAAATCTTCTGGACTGGTTTGACAAAGTTTTAATAATTCTCGAATGCTCAGCCAAGGGGGAACGCTTTTGTTTTGATTTTGGGTTGAGAGAAAATATTGAAAACTACTCCAGGGATATTCTTCAGGAGAATCCACTAATCCAGCCTCTACCGGATTTAGGTTAATATAAGAAGCCACACTATATAGATAAAGAGAATTTAGGACAAGATGGCTTTTGTATCGGTCCTGAAAGAGGTGACCCTTTCTAATGTGCCTTATATTGAACCAGTGGGCATAAGAGGAATTTAAAAACTGCATGGCTTGAGAGAGATTTGCTTCTTCTGTCTTTAAAAGAAGGTGAAAATGAGTATCCATTAGTGCATAAGAGAAAAGGAGAACTTTGTGGGGGGTAACCATTTTTTGTAGAAGTTGTAGAAATTTATTTCTATCTACATCATCAGTAAATATGTCAGTTCCTTCCACACCCTTACCAATTATATGATAAATAGCATTTTTATCTTCTATCTCTGTTCTATTTCTTCTTGCCATAA
>JAKLPU010000027.1:0-6813 GCA_022013755.1 Candidatus Atribacteria bacterium
AAGGGGGATTGCTGCTTCTATGCCCATTATTCCCTGAATGGACATAGCAATGACGATTGCAGTGGTAGCACTACTACTTTGAATTATAGCGGTAAAGATTGCAGCAACCACGATACCCAATAAAGGATTGAGAGAAATATTGGCTAATAAATTTAGAAATGGAGCATAATTTCTTAATGGTCTTACTGCTTGAGACATAGTGTATAAGCCTAAAAATAATATACCAAAACCGAGTAATATTTGGCCAAAATATTTATAGCTTCTTTTTTTGGCTAAAAAATTAAATATAAAACCAATTCCAATTGCCGGAAGAGCATATTTCTCTAAACGAAAAGATACAATCTGGGCGGTTACAGTAGTACCTATGTTTGCTCCTACTATGACACTGACAGCTTGCTTTAAACTTAGTAATCCTGCGTTAACTAATCCGATAGTTATAACACTTGTTGCACTACTGCTTTGAATAATGGAAGTTATTAATGCCCCGGTTGCAACACCCATTACTGGTTTATTGGTTAAGAATTCTATAATTTTCTGTATTCTATCGCCGGTAACTTTTTGCAAGCCATCACTAAGCAGTTGCATTCCGTATAAAAATAATCCCAGACCTCCTATAATGCCAAAGATTAGTTCAGTGGTCATTGAATACCTCCGCTTAGGTAAATTAGCCGTTAGAAGTCCTTATGCCGCTATGTCCGAAGCCACCTTCTCCTCTTTTGGTTTTATCTAAGGTCTCTACAAGTTTAAAATTAGGGGAAAATATTTTTTGGATTACTAATTGAGCTATTCTATCTCCTCTTTGTATATTAAAATCTTCCTCACCTAAATTAATTAATATTACCTTTACTATACCCCTATAATCTGAATCAATAGTACCGGGAGTATTTAAAACAGTAATTCCAAACTTAAGGGCTAAGCCGCTTCGAGGTCTTATTTGCCCTTCATAACCTTTAGGGATCATAATTTTAATTCCGGTGGAAATCAATTTTATCTTACCCGGTTTTAATACAGTATCTGAAGCTTCTGCGGATAACAAATCAACTCCAGAGGAGAATTCACTTATGGAAACAGGTAAAGGTAAATCCTCGCATCCTCTAACTTTTTCTATTTTTATTTCTATTTTATTATTCTCCACAACCAAATCCATTTTAATATCTATTTATTCTTTATATTACGACTATAAATATTAATCGTAATTTTCATTTTTTTTATCAATATCATCTTCTACCAAAATATTTTCATCGTTATCTAGTTTTCTTAGGTCAACTCTGCCTTGATTATCAATTCCAATACATTTAACTAATATATTATCATTAACTCTGACTACATCTTCAACTCTTCCTATACGTTTTCGCGATAATTTAGAAATGTGAACCAATCCTTCTTTGCCAGGAAATATTTCTACAAAAGCTCCAAAATTAGTTGTCCTGGTTACCTTCCCTTCATATGTTTCCCCGACTTTAGCCTCTCTCACCATATCTTCAATCATTTTTTTTGCTCGGTCCAGTGATTTTCCATCTGTTGAAGCAATGAATATTTCTCCATTATCTTTAATATCGATAGAAGCACCGGTTACTTCTATAATTTTCTTGATATTTTTTCCACTGGGACCAATTACCATGCCAATCTTAGCAGGGTCAACATTTATTACTGAAATTTTTGGTGCATAGTCAGATAAACTTTCTCGAGATTTTGATAGCACTTTATTCATTTTTTCAAGAATATATAATCTTGCTTCTTTTGATCTCTTTAAAATATCGCTCAATGTATTGTTTGGAATACCAGCAATTTTTAAATCCATCTGAATAGCAGTAATCCCCAGGCTGCTTCCGGCAGCTTTAAAATCCATATCTCCATAATGATCTTCTAAACCTAAAATATCTGTTAATATTTCGACGTTTTCATCTTCTTTTACTAATCCCATAGCAATGCCAGCTATAGGTCTTTTTAGAGGAACTCCGGCGTCAAATAAGGATAGACTCCCTCCGCAAACGGTAGCCATAGAAGAAGAGCCATTTGACTCTAAAATTTCAGCAACTATACGAATAGTGTAAGGAAATTCTTCTTCTGAAGGAATTAACGCTTTTAAAGCCATTTCTGCTAATGAACCATGGCCAATCTCTCTTCTTGATTGCCCTCTTCTGGGTCTTACTTCGCCAACACTAAAAGGAGGAAAATTGTAATGCAAATAAAACCTTTCCGAAGATTCTTCTTCCAGGGTATCAATAAATTGCCTGTCTTTTACTGTTCCTAAAGTGGTAACAACTAAGGCTTGTGTTTGCCCTCTGGTAAATAAAGCACTCCCATGAACTCGGGGCAGCACTCCAGTTTCACAACTAATTGGGCGTATCTCATCTAATTTTCTCCCGTCTACTCTTATTTTCTCTTTAATTATTAAATTGCGAACAGCTTCTTTGCAAGTTTCATCATAGGCATTTTTCAAAAGAGGTAAATTATCTCCCTCAGTAGATAATTTTTCAATAATACGATGAAAAATATCTTCTAATGAATCTTCTCTTTCCTTTTTTTCATTTATACAGATAGCTTTTTTTATTTCTTTCTCGTAGAGATTTTTAATTTCTTTACGATAATTATCTGCTAACTCTGCTGTTTCTGAATACTCCTTTTCTTCTTTTATCTTAGATTTTCCCAAAATATCTGCCAATCTTTCCTGGCCTTCTATGATTATTTTAATTGCTTCTTGAGCAATGCCAATTGCTTTTAATATAATTTCTTCGGATACTTCTTTTGCTTCACCTTCCATCATTATAATTGAATCTTTTGTGCCAGCTATAATTAAGTTCAATTCGGTATTTTCTAATTCCTGAGGACCGGGATTAACTATAAATTCGTTTTCTATTAATCCAATCCTTACAGCTCCTATAGGAGCTTGAAAAGGAATATCCGATATCCACAAAGCCGCAGAAGCTCCGATTATAGCTAGTATATCCGGTAAATTTTTTTGATCATATGACAAAACGGTAGCAATAACTTGAACATCGTTTCTGTATTCTGTGGGGAATAAAGGCCGCAATGGACGATCAATAAGTCCTGAAGTTAATATTGCATTCTTGCTTGGCCTGCCCTCTCTTTTGAAAAAACCACCTGGTATTTTACCGGCAGCATAAAATTTTTCCTCATAATCCACCATTAAAGGGAAAAAGTCTATCCCTTCACGTGATTCTTTGGAAAAGGTTGCTGTTACCAGTACAACGGTTCCCTCACAACTAACTACTATCGAACCAGCCGCCTGCTTAGCAATTTTGCCGGTTTCTATATTTATTATTTTACCGTTTAAATTAATTTTAATTTCTCTATATTCTGACATTAAATATTTATTTTCCTCCCTATTATTTGAAAAATTATTTTATTTTATGTAAATATTTTATCTTTATTGTACGGGAATTTGCTTTTCCTGTAAGCCCTAATTCGTATCTCGTACAAACTAACGTATAGCGTTTAGCGTAGAGCATATACATTTTGTTTATGATACTATACGCTAAACGCTGTACGCTCCACGCTATTTTTATTGGCTAACGACTAATTTATTATTTTCGTAAATTTAGTGACTCAATAACTTTTCGATATTTATTAATATCTTTATCTTTGAGATAATCTAATAATCTTCTTCTTTGACCCACCATTTTTAATAGACCTTGCTTTGAATGAAAATCTTTCTTATTTTTCGTTAAATGTCCGGTAAGATCGTTTATTCTTTCAGTTAATAAGGCAATTTGAACTTCTGGTGATCCAGTATCAGTAGTATGATGCTGATATTTTATTATTATTTCTCCTTTATCATCTTTAGTAATAACCATATTGTTATCTCCTTTAATTTTTTACTTATAATTTAATTGCAACATTGTATCTTAAATATTTTATCATAAACGGTTAAGACCTTCAACCTAAATTAGTATCAAGTATCGATACTTGATACTGTTATGCTAATCTATTTTATTATTTCTTTTAACAATTATTTTACTGGCTATTAAAATGTCATCTTCTATCTGTTTCTTTAATAAACCTGGATGGTTAAAGTATTTTTCTTCTCTTATTTTTTGTAATATATTAACGACTACTTTTTTATTATATATTTTTTTATTGAAGTTTATAATGTGAACTTCTATAGTGCGTTCTGTTTCTCTAAAAGTTGGTTTAACTCCTATATTCATTAAACCATAATATTTTTTATTATCAATTTTAATTTCCACTAAATATACTCCGTTAACCGGAAGAATTTTATCTGACGGTGTCTCGATATTGGCTGTAGCGAAATTTAATAATTTTCTTCCTCTGCCCTTTCCAGAAATTACTCTTCCTGAAATCGTGATATCATGCCCCAATAGTTTTTTTGCTTTTTCGATATCTCCTGAATTAATATAATCTTTTATTATAGTACTGCTAATTATGGTATTGCTTACAGCTATTGGTTTTAATATATTAGTTTTAAATTTATACGACTTGCCGTATTTTCTTAAAATATCCGTATTCCCTTTTCCCTGAAAGCCAAATTTATAATTAAAACCTACAAAAAGTTCTTTTACTCCCAAACTATTGACTAAAATTTCACTAATAAAATCCTCAGGTGACATTTTACCCATCATTTTATTAAATCTAATAGCAAGAAAAACATCAATATCTAAGTCTCTAATTAGGTTTACTCGTTCCTCCAAAGTAGTTAATAAAAAAACGTTACTTTCTGGATGAATTATTTTATCAGGATGAGGGTCGAAAGTAGCAACAATACTTATTCCATCATTCTTTTTAGCTTTATCCGAAGTTAGTTTAATTAATTTTTGATGTCCTAAGTGTACGCCATCAAAGACACCCAAAGCAATATATCGTTTCTTTTTAGGTAACATTATATTTTTTGAATACTTTATAATATCCATAATTTGTTATTTAGAATCGAATTAGCAAATTTAATTATTTCTAAAAACTTTAACTGGTTTAAAAAAAATATTTTTTCCGTTTTTTTTAATTGAAGTGCCTATGGATAACAAATTGCCTTTTACGTCAAATATTTTAAAAAAATTGTTTTTTCTTGTTTTTAGTCCTTTCGGAATCTCAACAATTTGCTCACTTGATATAATCCCGCCATTTAAAACAGTTTTGGTTGCTTCACTTTTTACAGTTATTTTATCTAATTCTTCAAGAGCGGAATCAATGCTAATAAGATATCTCTTCCCCAAAGCTTTTTCTTTCTTTAATTCTTCTAAATTTAATGAATCTTCAATGCTAAAATTACCAACTTTTTTTCTTACTAAATTTAATAAATGTGCACCACAACCCAATTCATCACCTATATCGTTACATAATGTTCTAATATATGTACCTTTTGAACAGATAACTTCAAATTTAACCATGGCCGTCTTTTGGTTAAAATTCATTAAATTTAACTTATATATTTTGATTTCCTTAGGACTTCTTTTTACTTCTATGCCTTTCCTGGCAAGACGATATAATCTTTCTCCCTTGTAATGAACAGCTGAAAACATCGGGGGCATCTGACTAATTATGCCTTCATATTTTTGAAATATATCTATAATCCTTTTTTCATCAATATCAGTTTTAACTTCTCTTCTTTGAACAATTTTCCCTTCTGAATCTTGGGAATCAGTGCTTATACCCAAAATCATTTCACCCTGATAGTGTTTTTCCATACCTACTAAAAATTCGGCAATTTTTGTAGCTTGACCGATACATACTAATAAAACACCGGAAGCAGAAGGATCTAATGTTCCCGTATGTCCTGCTTTAGGAATACCCAAAATATTCCTAACCTCTTTTACAGCTTGATATGAGGTAATTCCTTTTGGTTTAAATATGTTTAAAATACCGTTCATCAATATTAATAATTATCTTTTCTGTTATTAAAATATTTTTACTTATTTTCATATCCAAGATGTTTAATGTCGCTAAATAACTCGGAAAGAATTTTTCCTTTCATTTCGTCCAACTTCCCAGAACATAAACAACCAGCAGCATTTGGATGGCCGCCGCCTTTAAATTTACCAGCAAACTTATTTACGTCAAAACTTCCTTTGGAGCGAAAACTAACCTTTACTTTATTATCTTTAGTTTCTCTAAATAAGATTGATATTTCAACGTTATTTATGGTTGTAGCGACATCAATTATTCCTTCTATCTCCTCATCCTTTGCTTTGGCATCATTTAACATCTTTTGAGTAATGGTTAGCCATGAAACATAATTAGATTCATCCATCTCTAAGGTCGAAAGGGCTTCTCCTAATAATTTTAATCCGGAATAGGTGTTTCTATTATAAATATTATTGGCAATTAAATATGGCTTTATTCCTTTAGAAGTTAAATCGGAAGCTACTTTAAATGTCTTTGAGCTTACATTTGAATATCTAAACGAACCGGTATCAGTTATGATAGCGGCAAATAAACAAATAGAAATCTTTTCATCTAGTAACTCTATATTTATAGACTTGATCAATTCATAGATAATCTCTCCGACAGAAGAAGCAGAACTATCTACATAATTTGAACCCCCAAAGTTTTCGTTGCTCGTATGATGGTCGATGTTTATTATGGTTTTTATATCTTTAAATATTTCGTATACCTTTCCAATTCTTTCGATATTACTACAATCAAGCACTATACCCACATCTATACTTTTTGTGTCGATACAATTATCTTCTAAGCAATGTACTTTATTACTGCCGGGTAAAAAATCATATATTTTTGGCAATCTATCCTGATTTAATATAATGGGTTTCTTCTTTAGTTTTTTTAAAATGAAATAAAGGGCAAGTTCAGAACCAATTCCATCTCCATCCAAATTTA
>JAKLPU010000028.1:0-4930 GCA_022013755.1 Candidatus Atribacteria bacterium
GCATTCTTTAACATTTTATTATTATACCAAATCAAAAATAATTTGCAATAAACCGATTGAGTCTTTTGATTGAGGTTTATTTTTTATTTAACAGTAATTATTATCCCCTCTTCTTTCCATTCCTCCTATTCGAGGTTGGTTAGGTTTGGATGACGTTCCGCGTGTAGACGGCGTTTTCGCCGTTGCAAAAAACGGAGGCGAAGATGTGATAAAGCCCGAACGCGACCGACAGGGAGCGGAGCATATACACGCTGTTGTACGCTAGCCGAGTCGAAAATCAGCATAAAAAGCAAAGCCAAGGATGGCGGTGTTTTACTTGATTCTGATTTATTAGCATATTTCAAGTCAACTACTTGATAGTTTTCGCTATAGTTAAAAATATAATAGTCATTACTACTTTCTGCTTACCAAAAGGTAAATTATCACGGCTGTGGTGATCACTGTCGGAATCGGCGTTACACTATGGATAGTCGATATTATATTATTTACTGGCTTTCCAAGGCTCAGCAAAGCACCAGAAACAAATAATGCGAGAACAAACAATCCCGTGACTATAATCAAGGTTAATATAACAGTCTTGATTTCAACATTCTTGAGCAAATTGCGAATTACCATAGCTGTGAATATCACTGCCGCAAGGGCTGTAAACTTATGGATAGTAAAAATTAAGGTATTTAACGGCTTACCGGAATTGCTAAGCCAAATACCAGAAACAATCGTTAAGAGAAAAAGTAATCCAGTACCTATTATTTTTGATACAATACTCATTTGAACCTCCTCGTTTGATTAATTGTAACTACTTTTTTTCACACATCATCATATCTAATACCTTTACATCGGGATGGTGATATCTTTTCCCGTGCGATGTTCTACTGCCGAACTGTATTGCCTCTTTTGGACACCATTGGAGGCAGGCAAAACATTGTTCACAATGATGCTGCCATACAGGTCTGCCATCAACCATTTTAATATTTCTCACCGGGCAAACCTTTGAACAAATTCCACATCCATTGCATTTATCATCACATTTGAAGCCCCAGTCCATCAATTGCAGGCTTTTCTGAAAAGGTAGATTTGTATGTCCTTCAAAACCAGCAATCTTCAGCCAGAAAGTTTTTCCTAATGTTTCTCTTAGGTGGAGGAAATCGTCCAAGAGTATCTTTATATCTGTTTTGGTTTCAAATACACCTTCTTTTCGGGCGTGAACAAATTCATAAATACTTTCAAGTTTCTTCTTCCAATTGATAAACATTTCTTGCTGTTTTTCTATAGCAATCTCTCTTAGTACAAAGGATTTGAAAAAACCATTTAGTACAAAAGAAGGGGTAATATAGTTACTGGGCATATTCACGGCAAACCCCACAGCAAGTTTGCCACCATGTGATTTAATAATTTTATCTAAATATTTTATGGAAAGCCCCGGACTGTTTCCGTATGTACAAACTCCAAATATGTACTTTTTATCTAGGTTATTCATTTTAGTTACAAATCTTCTGATGATAAAAGGGATATCTCCATGATAAACCGGAAAAACAATACCGATCACATCCGCATCGGTTTTTATACTTTCTTTATCCATTACAGAAGGGATGGAGATCAGTCTTCCATTAGTTTTACCTGCCATATCTCTTGCTACAACCAGTGAATTCCCTGTTCCCGAAAAATAATATATTTCCGTACTCATAATAAATAAAAATCCTCTTTCTGTTTTCAACTATATTAATGTTTAATCATTTTTGCCCGGCAATATCATTTGCTGTTGCATACGGATGAGGGTATCTGCCGTTTTTTTCAGTAAATGATTTTATTTGAACCGATTGCATAGGACAATAATTGATACATGCGTAGCAATAAAAACATTTAACCTTTTTTTGCCATACTGGTTTTTTATTTATCATTTTTATCTTTTTGGATAAACAAACTTTTTCACATGTTCCGCAACCGATACAGTTTGAATCTGCATAATAATGACTTTTAAAGCCTATAAATTCAGCAAATGGTCTAACAAAAATATTAATAAGAGGAATAAGTTTTACTAATAGAGAGGGAACAGGGTCAGTAATGCTAGTGTCTTTTTCCCGATTTTTTTCTTTATTTAAAATAATTTTTTGAATAGAATCGAGTCTATTATAAACTACAGATTCTAATGTTGCTATTTCTTTCTTTGTTGGAGGAACCTTATAATCATATTTTGGATCATTGCTGGCCATGTTTAGAGTAAAATGAGAATCAAAACTTTTACCTTTTTTCTTTAATATGTTTTCTATATCAGTAAAGGCACTATGGGGGGTGCCCATTCGTGTTGCTATTGCAAAAATATATTTGGTTGATTTTAAATTTAGTTTCTTAATAAATTCTTTTACAGGTAAAGGAATTGATACGTAATAGATAGGGAACACAAAACCTACTATTTCGGCGTTGGTTTTAGTAGCATCTTTATTTAGAAGCCTAACAATAGGTATAAGATTTGTTTCTGGAATTCGTTTTTGTAATTCTTTTGCCACGTGTAACGAATTACCGGTGCCAGAAAAATAATAAATTTCCGTGCTCATCGAAAAAATCTCCTTTTATTCAACTGTTTTTTCACCACGGATAGTGAAGTTTATATCCATGAACCTACTTAATTAAAAAACTTCTTAAAATTTAACAGATATAAAAATACCATGAACCAAAATGTTTGTCAAATAAAAATGTGAACCTGTCAATTAAATAATTTTGAGATCTGACCCTACCTACTTTACCCTAGGGTCATATTTTCACTTTTAGAGGTGAAAGTTAGTTCAACACAATTCCAAAGCCGCTGAAAGGAAGAGACGAAAACCATGAAAGTGATGATATAAAGGAAAATATGGATAGTGAAAAAGTATAGTAATTGAGAAAGCTGAAAAGATGCATATACCAATATCGGTATAATATAAAAGAACACTGCAGTAAATCTACCGATAAAATCAAAAACAAATATTGACTTTCCGCTGCAAGGTTCTTTAAGGAAAAATGAAGTAACAACAAATTCTATAAACTTAAACAGCATGATGAACAAAAACCATAATGGGAGGACATGAAAAGAACATAACACAATATAGGAAGTAACCATATAAAACAAATCTGCCACGATATCAAAAACAGCACCAAAGAGCGATGTGTTTCCATAAAACCTTGCAATTTTCCCGTCTAAAAAGTCAGTCAGAACTATTAACAGGAAAATCACCATAGGAATTGGCAAACTACCAAACTGGTTTAAAATATAGAAATTTAAAAGGCATGATAACACTACTCGTAGTAGTGTTATCATGTTCGGAAGCTCTTTCATCAACCTTGCCATAACTCGGGTCATTCTTTTGATAACTCCTTACCTAAATCGTAAGCGATCGTATCATTTTCTTTTTTTGCACTTGTATAGAATTTAATTTTCTTGTATGCCTTAATACCATTAAGGGATTCCTCCATGGTATCTAATCCATCATTTTTTAAACTTCCGGTTGAATACAGTACAATTTTTGGGGATGAAAAATCTTTGATTTTTGATATATAGTCTGTTAATGCTTTTGATGGTTCTTCTGCATAGACCGGTGATCCAAAGATAACCAGCGAATATTGGGAAATATCAGCAGACAAATGGTCTCCAGGGTAATTCAATGTTACTTCGTATCCTCCATCATTTATTCCCTTAGCGATTTGATGTGCTATTCTACTCGAAATATCTGATTTCGAAGGCTGATAAATAATCAAC
The DNA here is from genome assembly GCA_022013755.1 of Candidatus Atribacteria bacterium. Taxonomy (GTDB): domain Bacteria; phylum Atribacterota; class Phoenicimicrobiia; order Phoenicimicrobiales; family Phoenicimicrobiaceae; genus Sediminicultor. The sequence continues at coordinate 3,731 of JAKLPU010000028.1, forward strand.
GCCTTTTTGGGGGACTGCTGACTGCTTGATAAGATCTCCTCTTTGCTTCCTTTTTGTGTGTTACCGGATGAAACAATCCACCACTTCATGGACAGCGTTATTACGATTATAATTGCAATGACAATTAATATTTTCTTTATCATTCTCGTTTTCCTCCTAAAATTTTATTTGTTAATAATATCCTACTTTTACGTATTTAATAAACGCTTCGTAGTAACGCTTTGACCATCGGCGCACGGAAGCGTCGATTTGGAAGAGCGAGTTTTTCTCCCTGCTATTACCCACGAGCGAACCGCATAACCGCGGTTATATAATGACGATAACTACCTGCTCTGAAAGCAGCAGTCACTATTACTGGGGAAGCTTCTTTTTTTCGAGACGACCTAGCTGGAAAAGCCTTCGGGCAATCAGGATGAACCATGCCATACTCAAAAGCCCGCCGCTCATGGCAAAAATCATAGCCACATCAAATATCGTCGGCACGAAGGCTGCTAATATATTAAAGACTAACAAGAACCCAAATCCCAGAATACCCGCAAAAGCGGTCAATTTGCTGAAGATCTTGCTCCGAAGCATAACCATACCCATCACTATGCTGGCAACTTCAGTAAAAAAGAATCCCATAAAAGTACCAGCAGTAAGGTCTTCAGCCTGAACCAGCATCGCCTTCCCTGCTGCAACTAATAATTCTACTCCTTATTTTCTGGTGATTATAAATTTTTTCGTGGTTATAAAAACCGCTCTTTTCAAGATTTGCGAATAATATGCAAAAACTATCCTAAAACAGCCTATCGCAATTGCTTTTTAATTATAAAATTAAAATAATCTGCTCAGTCTATCAATTACTTCAGTAATTTTCTGATCGCGACGCGCACTACTCCAGATTACCATCCCTGATCCGCAGACTGCCCCATCTTTGGATTCACAGATTTTTTTTATCTTGTTGACTGCTTGGTTCCCACCGGTCCAATAAAAGGGTAAACCCTTGGTGACGAAACAGGCAACTTTTTTGCCCTTTAATGATGCCATCTGGGTTAGATAGCTTTTCATTGCCGGTGATAGGGAAAAGGCCTGTACCGGAGCACCGAACACCAGTGCATCGTATTTGTCGACATCGGGCTTCGTTTTGAGCTGGAAATTTGTTGCTCTCGGTCCCAATTCACCGGAAATTTCTATCTGTTCTATGTCTACCGAATGTCC
>JAKLPU010000029.1:0-4801 GCA_022013755.1 Candidatus Atribacteria bacterium
AAAGAAGCCCAGGTTAAACAATTGATACTAACTCACATTAGTCCTCGATATAGCTCGAATAATAAGTTGACAATAACCGAGAGTGGTTTACTTGTTGAGGCCCAGAGCGTATTTCCTGACACTATATTAGCAGAGGATTTTATGGAATATGAGATATAAGGATTATTGACGGGATATAAAAAGTTGTTAAAACACTTGAAATTTATCTTTTTTTAAGGTATGCTTTTTATGTTATAAATAAATTTTTCTTTTAATAGGAAAAATTATCTGGTAAGATAATTAAAAAATTATTAGTCAATAATTACAAAGAAAATAAAAATTAAAGTGGTGTTGAATTTACACTGAGCTAGCTAATGAATTTTAAAATCGGTAATTATATATAGAAGGAGGAAAATGTAAAATGAAGGTTGTAGTTGATAAAGATTTATGTAGCGGGTGTGGATTATGCGAAGATACCTGTCCTGAAGTATTTGAAATGAAGGATGATATAGCGACAGTAAAGGTTAGCAAGGTACCGGATGATTTGATTGAATCATGCAAAGAGGCTGTCGATGTTTGTCCGGTAGAAGCCATTACTTGTGAGTAAAATGAGTATGCAATATAAAAAATAATATAAATAAAAAAGAACAGATTAATTGAATCTGTTCTTTTTTATTTTAACAATTAGTATAAGTTAATTGTATAGGAATTTCCTTTTATCGTAGATACTGTGTTAAAAGTCAACCCGCAAACTCTCCTTTAGACACTGTATTTTATTGTAAATATTTTAAAGAATCTAGGCAGCAACATATTCTGTCTTATCTCTATACATTGCATGAGCTATTAAAAGTAACTTTCTCATAGAAGCAATTATGGCTAATTTCTTGATCTTATGATTAGCTAATAATCTTTGATAAAATACTCTTATTTTCTGATTATGAACAGTTGCACAAATGGTAGGTAAATAGAATATTTTACGGTATATTCCTTTACCATTTTTACTGATCTTAACTTTACCTTTTACCGAGGTTCCAGATTCTCTTTTTATCGGATCAAGTCCGGCTAAAGCAGTGATCTGGGCCCGGTTTGTACCTTGATAAGTTTTAAATAGAGTAAGTAGGGCGATAGCCGTTTTATCTCCTACACCGGAGATAGTAAGAAGCCTTTGGTAATCTTCTCTTAGGTTTTGGTTCTTACTAACGTATTCTTTGATATCGTGAAAGAGCTTATCTTCTAACTTTTTGGCCATTTTCAGATCTTTTTTCATCAGGGTAATAAGTCTTTTATCTCGCAGGCTCTCCAAGTGATTAGATAAAGATACTCTCTGTTTTAGGGCAAACTCATAACTTACCAGATAACTGGCTAAAGTCTTGGCCTGTTGGTCTATTTTAGGTACCTTGATATCTTTTAAATCAATAAGCTTATGGAATTGATAGAGAGTACGGGCATCAATCTTATCGTTCTTTGAACGTTTCCCTAATGCCCGGGCAAAATTATGACTTTTCTTAGGATTTACAATATAAGCCTTTATCCTATTTTCGGCACAGAATTCTTTTAAGTAAAAAGAGTATATCCCGGTTGGTTCAAAGAGGATAACTATCTCTGAAAGATGGTATTTCTTTTTCAGGTATTTTTTAAAAGATTTTAAACCTTCTTTGTTGGCAAATTTTAAATCTTTACCATTAAATACCGCTAAGTCTTTCTTTGATACATCAATTCCGATATAATACATAATGAAACCTCCTAATAGTTTTTTTAGGAGAGTTTGCATGGACGCCCTTCTATAACTTTACCTTGTGGCAATGCAAGCTGAAATATTTTCATATTTCGCTTCTGATACTGTCCAAGATTGTAGAAGGGCGGTCCATCTACGCAGCGAGCTAATCATTAAAATAATGATTGCTCCAGGGGCACGACGGCCTTAACCAACTACAAACTCATCCAGTATCATGTTAACATATTTTCTTAGTAAATAATAAGTTACTATTAATATACAAGGGGTTCGATTCATCGAACCCGCAATAAAAAGGGGCCAGATAAATCCGACCCCTACTTTAAAAACAATACTTTATACGAAAAGATTTTAAGTTTTGAATTATGGTTTTTCACTTTTAGTTTTAAATTTTTAATTTAATTAGGACAAATTTTATTAATCCAAAACTATACGCTAAACGCTGTACGCTCGACGCTAGGTTTATTCACTATCCACTAATTTATATACTCCTGCTTCATAAGGACGCAGATATATACTTTACCGCTTCTTTCCACCATTTTCGCTCCACTTTATACCCCTCTTTATTTTTAAAAAGTATTGCTGTGTTTTATATAAAAAATTTAATCTTATAAAAAGTATTATAAAGCATTATTTAAAGTTTTTAAAAGCTGAATCAGGAAAAATATAATTTTCTGCACCTCATATCTAATTAAGTAAAAAATATAATTAACTAAAAAGATATGGAGAGGTGCTGGTTCTAAGGAATTTATTAAGGAGAAAGTTGACAAAAATAGTCATAAATACTATAATTTTTAAGTAAAGTCAAATTAATAAAGGAGTAAAACCAATGAAATTATCTACTCGAGGAAGGTACGCACTTCGAGCTATGATAGATTTGGCGCAAAATCAATATAATAATTTAAAGCCAATTTCTTTAAGAGATATTTCTCTGAGACAAGAGATTTCTTTACAATATTTAGAACAACTATTTAATAAATTAAAGAAAGCAGATTTAGTGAAAAGTACCAGAGGTGCAGGTGGGGGATATTTATTGGCCAAAGAAGCTGAGAAGATTAATGCTGGTGACATAATTAGAGCAGTTGAGGGGCCGATAGTTTTAGTTGATTGTATTTTAGCCGGTAAAAAAATTGATAAGAATAGCCCAAAGAAATGTAAAAAAATAGAAGATTGTGCCATCAGGGTATTATTAGAGGAAGTAACTCAGAGGATAAACCAAACATTAGATGCTACTTCTTTGAAAGATTTATGTAAAATAGCCCAAAAAATGAAAGGAGGACAAAGATATGAAAGATAAGATAAAAGCGGTTGCTTTGTTTTCTGGTGGTCTGGATAGTATTTTAGCGCTAAAGCTTATCCAGGAACAGGGGATAGAAGTAAAAGGGGTTAATTTTAAGACTCCCTTCTTTGGTTTGGATGAAGCCTTTGTAATAGCAAAGGATTTAGATATAGACTTAGAAATAATAGATATTACCGAAGAGCTTCTAAAGATTTTAAAAAAACCCAAGTATGGGTTCGGAAAGAATATGAATCCCTGTATAGACTGTCATGCCCTTATGTTCAAAAAGGCGGGAGAATATATGAACAAGATAGGAGCTTCTTTTATCTTAAGTGGCGAAGTTTTGGGAGAAAGACCGATGTCTCAGAACAGAAATAGCTTAAGTATAATTGAGAGAGAATCAGGGTTTGAAGGTAAAATTCTTCGTCCCTTATCTGCTTTATTATTAGCGGAGATCATTCCCGAAAAAGAGGGGTTGGTGGACAGAAATAAATTGTTGGATATTTCTGGCCGCTCGAGAAAAAGACAGATGGAGTTGGCTGCCAAAATGGGGATAAAGGATTATCCTTCACCGGCTGGAGGTTGCAAATTAACCGAGCCGGCTTTTTCTAAAAGATTAAGAGATTTATTTACTCAGGAAAGTTTTTCTTTAGAAGAGATAGAACTGTTAAAATTAGGCCGACACTTCAGACTAAGTAAAGATATGAAATTAGTAGTAGGAAGAAATAAAGAAGAGAATGAACAACTACAAAATTTTTTTCAAGATGGAGACTTTCTTTTTAAACCTAAAAATTTAAAAGGCCCGGTTTCTTTGTTAAAAAAGTGGTCTAAAGTAGGCGACGGACTTCTCGATAAATCCTGTCAGATTACAGCCCGATATTGTGATAGAAACGAAGAAGAAAATGAAGAAGTTTCTATCGATTATTATAGAAAACTCAAAGGAATTGTAAAAACCAAAAAGGTTAAACCGTTAATAGAAGATGAATTAGAAATACTAAGAATACAAGGATAAATACTAAGCACAAAAAGAGAATAAACTATTATGATTAAAAATTTAAAAAAGAAAGTAGTAGTGGCTATGAGTGGAGGGGTGGACAGTTCATTAGCCGCTGCCCTGTTAAAAGAAGAAGGTTATGATGTTATCGGTATAACTATCCATCATTATGAGGGTAACGAAAATTTAGAATCAGCGGAACAGGCCGCTCAAAACCTAAAAATTCCCTGGCATGTTCTGGATTTTATCAAAGAATTTAAAAATATAGTTATAGACTATTTCTGCCAAGAATATCTCATAGGTCGAACCCCCAATCCTTGTGTAGTCTGTAATCTGAAAATAAAATTTGGATTATTATGGGAGAAAGCAAAATCTTTAGGTGCGGATTATCTTGCTACCGGCCATTATGCCATCAATGAATATGACCAAAAGAGCAAGAAAATTTTGCTCAAGAGAGGGGTAGATGAAAATAAAGACCAATCTTATTTTCTTTATAGATTAAACCAGAATATTTTACCTTACGTTTTGTTTCCTTTGGGCAAATTTAAGAAAAACCAAACCAGAGAATTGGCTAAAAAATATGGATTGAAAAATTAAAAAAAGCAGAGAGTCAGGAAATATGTTTTATCCGGGATGATAATTATAGGAAGTTTTTAACTCAACATATTAAAGATACTATCAAACCTGGCAAATTTATAGATAAAGAAGGAAAAATATTAGGAGAGCATCAAGGTATTCCTTTTTACACTATTGGTCAGAGAAAAGGATTGGGAGTATCTTTGAATAAGCGTATGTATGTAATTGAAATAAATTCCCA
>JAKLPU010000030.1:0-3485 GCA_022013755.1 Candidatus Atribacteria bacterium
AATGTCTAAATATTCGGAAAATGATGGTAAAAATAATACTTATTACAATACATAAACCTAAAGGGAAGTAAAAGACAAAATTTTTTCTTTGAATTATTATATCTCCAGGTAATCTACCAGGGAAAGGTAACTTACCTGCTAATAAAAATATGCCTCCTAATATAATCAATGCTACTCCCAAAAATAGCAATGCTTTACCTAATATATTAAATTCTGACATTTTTTATCTTACCATTTAATAAAATAATTACTTTTTGCCCTTTTCCCTGGAAATTTTTGTGCCTTTTTGGTGTATCTTAAATATTTTATTCCACTCTAACAATAATGGGCTGGCAATAAAAATTGAAGAATAAGTCCCGGCAACCATTCCTATAAACAAGGCTAAAGCAAAATCAGAAAGGATATTTCCTCCGAAAAAATATAAGGTTAAAATGGGAATAATAGTAGTTAAGGTTGTGTTTATCGTTCTGGACAGAGACTGATTAATGCTCATATTTATTAAATTTTCAAACGGTTCCCTGGTTTTAAACTTTATATTTTCCCTAAGTCTATCTAAAATTACAATTGTATTATTTACAGAGTACCCAACAATAGTCATTACTGCTGCTATTATCGAAATAGTTATTTCCTTCTGCAATAAAGAAAAGATACCCAAAACAATTAAGCAGTCATGGCAAAGCGCTAATATTGAAACAATAGAAAACTTAAACTCAAATCTAACAGTAATATATAGAATCATTCCTATAAAAGCAAAAAGTAAGGCATAAAAAGCCAACTTTTTTAAATTTTCTCCAATAACCGGTCCTACTGTTTCTACACGCAATACCTCCAAATCAGTTAATTTCTCTTTAAAAGCGGTCAATATTTCCATTCTTTGCTCTGAATCAATCTTTTCTATCCGTATTACAAATTCATTCTCTGATAATTTTTGAATAGTGCTTTGACTTAAATTAAATTCTCTTAACACATTTCGAACCTCGGTGGTGGAAATTGATTTATTAAACCTTATTTGAAGTAAAGTCCCTCCGGCAAAATCAATCCCGTAATTAAATCCCTGAAAAATAATTGAAATTAAGCCAACCAGAATAATAATTACAGGGATAATATATGCTATTTTTCTATTTTTAATAAAATCAAACTTCCTTTTTCCAATTAGATCCATTAAACATATCCTCCTTAATTAGGTCTATAATAAAGCTTTAGAACTAAACTTAACAGCTACTACTTCTAACACAATCTTAGTTACTACAATTGCGGTAAACATACTGGCTAAAATACCTATGCTCAAAGTAACCGCAAACCCTTTGATGAAACCCGAGCCAAAATAAAATAAGGCAAGAGCTGCAATTAAAGTAGTAACATTGGCATCAAATATGGTACGGAAAGCCTTGTTGAAGCCTGCATCAATAGAAGCTCGAAAGGTTTTTTCCAATCTTAATTCTTCTTTTATTCTCTCAAAGATCAGGATATTAGCATCTACTGCCATACCAATCGTAAGAATTATTCCAGCTATTCCGGGTAAAGTTAAAGTCGCCTTTAAACCGGCCAAAGCTCCCACAATTAGTATCATACATACTACCAAAGCAAAATCTGCTACTAACCCAAAACCCTTATAATAAATCAGCATAAATATTAATATCAGTATTAATCCTACTATCCCGGCCTTTATCCCCTTGGAGATGGAGTCTCTTCCTAAGGTTGGCCCAACTGACCTATTTTCCAAAATCTCCACTTTTACCGGAAGAGCACCAGCCCGTAAAAGTATGGCTAAATGATTTGCACTCTCTACAGTAAATTTCCCGGTAATCTGGGCTTTTCCGTCGAGAATGGGTTCCTGGACTACAGGAGCAGATATTTCTTTTCCATCCAAAGTAATGGCTAAAACTTTCCCCACATTATTTTTAGTTGCTTCTCCGAATTCTTTAGCACCAATTTTATCAAATTCAATTGAAACAACAGATCGACTAAATTGGTCAAAGGATGATTTAGCATTTATTAAATGGGCTCCGGTTAGCTGGGTTTCTCCTTTCTCATTTTTAAATTCCAGGAGAGCAGTTTTACCAATTAAATCTACGGCTGCTTCCGGATTTGCTACACCAGGTAACTGAACTAAGATTCGAGTTGCGCCTTGTCTCTGAATTACCGGTTCTGAAACCCCTAATTGGTCAATGCGGTTTCTTATTATTTCTAATACTCTGTTCACCGCATCGTTGTCCACTAGTGCATTAGGAGTATCAACACACTCCAAGATAACGTGAGAACCTCCTTGTAAATCCAGACCTAAATTTATCTTCTCGTTTAGAGGAAATGATAAAAAAACTGCAATAAAAATTACTACTAAGACGCTGGTTACCCTTAAGGTTTTAGTCCAATTCATATAAAAATCCTCTCTTTCTAATTTTTCTTACCTTTTATCTTTTTTATTATATATTACTATAAAATTCTTTAACTTTATCATTATAATATTATAGTACTTTCTTTGTCAGCGAGAATGCTTAATAAAAATACTTCTTCAGTAAATATACTAAAATTTAAAGGCAGGTATAAAATAAATACCTGCCTTTAAATTATTATCACTATTTTTATCTCTATATTTTATTTCCTTTTTAAAAAATACTTTGCGGTATTATTTTTCCCTTTTTACCCCGATAGCATTGCGCGTAGTATTTATAACTACATCTTTGGCAACCTCTAAGGTTAAAGTTTCGCCTTTGATATCTTTAATTATACCATATATACCCCCAATGGTAATCACTTTGTCCCCCTTTTGTATACTATCCAGCATTAATTTATGTTTTTTTTGTTTTTGTTGTTGAGGACGAATAAGGATAAAATAAAATATACCAAATATAATAATCAAAGGTAAAAATTGTTGAAGAGCTTCCATTTTTATAATCACACCTCTCTTTTTAATTTTAAAAAATATCTTCTAAATTATACATAATTTTATTTTATTTAGCAAATTATTTTTAATTAATTAACCAGAATAATTGGAAAGAAATTTTTCTTTAAATTCTAATAATCTATCTTCTAATAAAGCTAATCTTATATTTTTCATTAGAAAAGACATAAAATAAAGATTGTGGATAGTCCCTAAAATTGAAGCAAGTATTTCATTGGACATATATAAATGACGTAGGTAGGCTCTGGTAAAATTCTGGCAAGTATAACACTGGCATTTATTATCTAAGGGCGTAAAGTCATCTTTATATTTAGCGTTTGTTATAGACAGATTACCAGATAAAGTAAGTAACGAACCATTTCTGGCGTTTCTGGTAGGCAGAACACAATCGAACATATCAACCCCTCTTATGATTCCTTCTAGTATGCTCTGAGGTGCTCCTACTCCCATTAAATATCGCGGTTTATTGTTTGGCAAACAAGGAACTGTACAATCTAAAATTTCATACATTAACGACTTTGGTTCACCTACACTTAATCCCCCTATTGCATATCCAGGAAAATCTAATTCTACTAGCTTGTTA
>JAKLPU010000031.1:0-7636 GCA_022013755.1 Candidatus Atribacteria bacterium
ATTCCCCGTAGCTATCTCTGGATCTCGAGTGATAATCGGTGGTCGATTTAAAGGACTTATTGCGTCATATCGGGATATTACTGAACGCCAGAAGATGATAGATGATTTAAAAAATAGTGAAGAAAAATATCGTAGTCTCTATGAAAATATGCCTGGAGTCTACTATCGTACAGATAGAAAAGGAAATGTCATAATGGTAAATCCTCCCGGAGCCACACTGCTGGGTTATAACTCTCCCGAAGAGATTATAGGGAAAAATGTGGCTAAGGATTTATATTATATTCCTGAAGATAGAAAGATATTTTTAGAAGAACTTAAAAAGAGAAAAGGAATTGTCAAAGACTATGTTGTAAGCCTAAAAAGAGGAGATGGCACCCCAGTTACTGTCTCCACTTCCAGTCATTACTATTATGACAAAGAAGGAAATATTGCTGGAGTGGAAGGTATCTTTGTAGACATAACCGAACGCAAACAAAACGAAAAACTTCAACAGGTCTTATATAATATCTCTAAAGCCGCTAACTCTCCCATCTCTGTTGGCCAGCTCTATCCTATAATCCATAGAGCATTAGATAATATTATTGATGCCACTAATTTCTTTATTGCCTTAATAGATTATCAAAAAGATGAGGTTTACTTTCCCTATTTTGTAGATGAAAAAGATAAGGATTTCCCTATTATCAACTTTAGTGAGACTAATTCTCTTACTATCTATGTCATAAAGACTGATCAACCCTTACTGGTTGATTATAAGAAACTACAGAAGATGATTGTTCAAAGAGAATTAAACGTTGTTGGCAGTATCACTGACAAATCTATCTGGTTAGGTGTCCCCTTAAAAGTAGAAGATAAAGTCATCGGGGCAATGGCTGTCCAAAGCTACACCGATCCTAGTCTTTATCACGAAGAAGATATTAAACTTATGGAATTTGTCTCTAATCAGGTAGCCACTGCTATAGAAAGAAAGAGAGTGGAAGAGGAACTAAAGAGATTAGCCCATTACGATACCCTTACCGGAGCATATAATAGAGGGTATGGTTTAGAACTTCTTCAAAGACAGATAAAATTATCTAAAAGAGACAAATCCCCTTTATTGTTAGCCTATAGTGATTTAGATAATCTAAAAGATATCAATGATGAATTTAGTCATGAAGAAGGGGACAGGGTTATGGTCCAAGTAGCAAAACTCTTTAAATCTATTTTAAGGGAGGTAGATATTATCACTCGGATGGGAGGGGATGAATTTTTAGTAATCTTCTTAGATAGTTCCTTAAATGAAATACCTATAATTAAAAAGAGATTAAGCAAGGAATTAACCCGGCTGAATAAGATTTCCAAAAAACCTTATAAAATAAAATTTAGCACAGGATTTTCTAATTATGATCCGGCTAATCCACAATCGATGGATGAATTAATCCGAATAGCTGATCAGATGATGTATGAAGAGAAGAAGAGTAAAAATAAGGGAAGATTATAAATTTGTCAATTAGTCGTTAGTGAATAATAATTCGTATCGCGTATCGAGTATCGCGTTTAGCGTATCACGTATTTAGTTAGCTGGTTAATTAGTTAACTAGTTTAGTATTAATTCTTCAACATACTCATTCCTCAACCAGCTAACCAGCTTAACTAAACAACTAATCTAAGGGACAATCAATTTTAATCTTTTTGGCAGAAGAGTGATAGTAAATTCCTTCTGACCTTCAATCACTTCACCGCTTACCTGAGCCAGAATTGGCTCCGAAGATTGAATGACTACTTCTTTAGCTCTATAAAAGTTTATCCCCTTAATACTTGCGTGTGTACCTTTAAAGACTTTGGGGATAATGCTAAGATACTTAAATCTTCCCATCTCTTCTACCAGGCAGATTTCTAATAAACCATCATCTAATATAGCTTCCGGAGTAATTTTAAATCTGCCTCCGTAGAATTTTCCATTACCAATAGCAATAAATAGAATTTTAGAATGGATTTCTTGCCCATCAAATTTTATCTTTACATTATGGCAGCTAAAAGGAGAAAGAAGTTTTTTTACGGTAGCGAAGACATAAATAAATGCACCAAGAATGCGTAAATTGGGGTGTTTGCTTTTCATTTGATTGGCGAGTTGGGCTATTTCTGCATCAAATCCTACCCCACAGATATTAGCAAAATATATCTGGTTATTAATTACTCCTATATCTATTTTCTTGGTTTTGCCTTTAATTAAAATTTTGCAAGATTCAATTATATCAGAGGGAATGTTCGTGCTTTTAATAAAATCATTAGCCCATCCCAAAGGGATTATTCCTAAAGGTGGATCATTTTTTGATTTCATAATTCCATTTACTATTTCATTGACTGTTCCGTCCCCGCCTACTGATACAATGAGTTCTGCGCCGTTGTCAGCAGCCTTTTGGGCTAGTTCCACCGCTTCTCCTTGATGGGAAGTGGTGCACACTTTAAAATTTAGTCCGTTTTCCTTTAGATATTTTAAGACTGTATTTAAATGTTTATGGGGTTTCCCCCCGCCTGCGGTTAAATTAACTATAAGTTCTGCTTTCAATTTTATTTCTCCTTTATATGAATATTGTTTAATAAAATTTTATAAGTATCTGGTTTTCTGTTTAAAATTGTATTGGTATGGGGGACAATGTCTTTATTCCGAGAAAGTAAAAGATTGAGCGAAGATAGGCTGGCTTGTTCAGTTTTACCCAGACAAGAGGTTAATATTTGCCCCGAAGGAGAAGTTATTAAGCTATGTCCGCCATCCTGATGGGAAAGGGAGTTAGAACAGGCGACAAATATTTTATTTTCTGCCCCCCTGCTGCGGCAGATATTTATCTGTCTATCATTGCTAAATTTACTGGGCCAGATAATTAGATCTGCGCCTTTAAGGGTTAGGGTACGGGATATTTCAGGGAAAATTCCTTCATAACCTATCATTACTCCTAAGTAACCATAAGAGGTTTTAAATACCGGAAGACCTAAATCTCCAGGAGGGAAAAGGCTCTTTTCTTCTCTTTCTAAATGGGTTTTTCTGTATTTTCCCCGGAGTTTACCCGATTCTATGAGAAAAGTGGTTTTATAATAGGACTCGTCTGCTTTTTCGACTAGGGTAATAGCGCAGAGCGCTTTCCTATCTTTAGTTATTTGTTTGATTTTATGAATGATCTCCTCTCCATTTTCGGGGAAGATAAAATCACATTCGGGAAAGATAATAATATCAGTCTCCTGTTCTAATAGATTATTTATAAATAATTCTATCTTTTGGAGATATTTTTTAAAATTATCTTCAAATTCTATTTGCACTACTGCGGTAAGCGGATTTGGATTTTTAGGACCTGTCTTTTTTTTCATAATAGAATAGATAGGCAAAGTATCAGTGGGTTGAATCAATTCAGAATATAATTCCGGTCTTCTATCATTAATTATATTAATTTGGTTATCGATGGATTTATCTAAAGCTTCCTCAGGGGAAATTTCATAAAAGAGAATCTCTTCCTGGTAAGAAGAGGCAATTTTGGCTATCTGGCCATCAGGTGCAAAGACAGCGCTTTTTCCACAATATAATATACTCTTTGCCTCCATTCCCACTTTATTGGCAGCAATTATCCACACTCGGTTTTCCAGGGCTCGTGTAGGAATCATATATTCTACCTGAGGGTTGGTAAGGTTTTCTTTCTCAAATCCTGAGGTGACCCAGTTGGTAAGGTCAAGCAAAATATCCGCTCCCTGTAAACTCAAACAACGGACTATTTCAGGGAGTCGTCCATCAGAACAGACAAACATTCCTATTTTCCCTAATTCGGTCTTAATTACCGGATATTGTTCACCGGCGCAGAACCAGTGAGAATCAAAATGCCACAGGTAAGATTTTCGGAAGCGGCTTATCTCCTGACCTTCCGGATTGATAAGTAAAGCAGAATTGTAAAGAATATTTTCGATTAGGTCATTTTCAACTATCCCTAAAGCTATGTAGCATTTATACAGTTTAGCCCTTTGTTTCACTTCGGCAATTAGTTCCAGAGTTGATTTCTGGAATTCTAAAGGATTTTTCACAATAAGCGGAGAAATATAATAAGCCGGATAAACACATTCTGGTAAAACCATTAATTGAGGGTGTGAATCTGCTGCCTTGTCAATCATTCTTAAGATATTATCTTTATTTTCAAATCTATCACTATACTCTCGTGCACTTACTTGGAGACAAGCTATTTTTAATTTATTAATCATTGAGAAATCCTCCTTCCTTTTATATACTTTCTACAAATAATTTAAAATTCCTGCTATAATAGAAAATAAATTTTTATTTTTTTAAAGAGGTAACATTTTGTACCGGGTATAAAATGTTACATTTTGGAAAGAGGGAGGATATGCTTAAAGGAAAATTAGTAAATTTAAGGGCTGTGGAGAAGAAAGACCTGGAAGATATAATGAAATGGGTAAATGACCGGGAGGTTACTAAATATTTAGCTGCCTTTCTCTATCCGGTTTCGCGGGCAGAAGAAGAAAAGTTTCTGGAGAGAGCGATGAGTCATAATGATACAGAAAAGCACCTGGTTATGGAAAATAAAGAAGGAGAATATATAGGTCAGATTGGTTTACATAAAATTGACTGGAAGAATAGAAATGCGGAATTGGGAATTGTAATCGGTAATAAAGAATATTGGGGTAAAGGTTATGGTACAGATGCCATAGAAGTTCTTCTTAACCATGCTTTTAATCAGATGAATTTATACAAAGTATATCTTCGCGTCTTTGATTATAATCAGAGAGGCATACGCTGTTATGAGAAATGTGGATTTAAAGAAGAGGGAAGGTTAAGGAAAGGTCAATTTTATGGCGGAAAATATTATGATGTAATCTTGATGGGGATATTAAAAGATGAATTTGAAAATTTTAAATAAAAGATATAGTATAATAAAGAGAAATATAATAAAGAGACAAGAATGAAAATATAAAGGATATTTTGGTGGAATTTAAATGGATCTTTTTGAAAATTATGAAAAAAACAAAATGAATAATAATGCCCCTCTTGCTGATAGAATCAGGCCGGAAAGATTAGAGGATTTTTTAGGACAGGATAAGATTATTGGTCCGGGTAAGCCTTTACGTCAGGCTATCGAAGAAGATGAACTTCAATCGATTATTCTCTGGGGTCCGCCTGGTTCTGGAAAAACAACTTTAGCCAGAATTATAGCTAAAATGACTAAGACCCATTTTGTCCCTTTCAGTGCGGCTATTTCAGGTGTGCCTGCCTTAAGAAAAATTATCAAAGAAGCTCAGGACCGACGGAGATATCAGCATCAAGGGACTATTTTATTTGTGGATGAAATCCATAGGTTTAACAAAGCACAACAGGATGCTTTTTTACCCTACGTAGAAGATGGAACCATAATCTTAATTGGAGCTACCACCGAAAATCCTTCTTTTGAGATTATTTCCCCTCTTTTATCGAGGTCAACTGTTTATATATTAGAACCATTATCTCCGGAAGACTTGAAAAATATTTTGGAAAAGGCTTTGCTGGATAAAGAAAAAGGTCTGGGAAAATATAAACTGAAATTAGAACCAAAAGTTTTAGATTTTATTGTTGAACTTGCTTATGGAGATGCCCGCATAGCTTTAAATATCTTAGAATTTGCAGCGATAACTACCAAGCCAGATACACAGGGTATAAGAAATATAACTTTGAAAATTATCGAAGAGGTAGTCCAAAAGAGATGCCTGCGTTATGATAAGACCGGGGAAGAACATTACAATATTATCTCTGCTCTGCATAAGAGCATGCGCGATTCCGACCCCGATGCTGCTATTTACTGGGTAGCCCGTATGTTAGAAGCCGGAGAAAATCCCCTTTATGTTGCCCGGCGTTTGGTGAGATTTGCCTCAGAAGACATAGGAAATGCTGACCCCCAAGCCTTACAGGTAGCAGTGTCAGCTATGCAGGCAGTCCATTTTTTGGGAATGCCTGAAGGTAATTTAGCTTTGGCTCAGACCGCTACCTATTTAGCCTGTGCCCCCAAGAGTAATGCCCTCTACAAGGGTTATCAACTCACCCAGGAAGACATTAAAAGGTGGGGACCGCTGCCAGTTCCTCTGGTAATCCGTAATGCCCCAACCCCTTTAATGAAAGACCTTGGGTATGGTGAAGGTTATAAATATGCTCACAATTTTGAAGAAGGTTATATTGTTCAGGAACATCTTCCTAAAGAATTAAAAGGAAGAAAATATTATTTTCCTACCAATAGGGGATTTGAAAAAGAGATTAAGCAAAGGCTGGAAAAATTAAAAGCCAAATATAAAGATAGCGTATAGCGTGTAGCGTAGAGCGTATAGGAAAGAAAGAAGAAATAGTTGCAAATTATAAGATTACAAAGAAAGAGTAGGGGCCTATTGCATACGCCCTGAGAGCTCAATATCCATTACATAATTTGAGTAAAGGGGACGAATCTCATGAAAGAAAATATGAAAAATGAAAAAGAAGAAGCAATTCTCAGGGAATTAGAAAAAATAAAAGAAGAAGCGATAAATTCTTCCGGAAAAAAATATTATAATATCTCATTAAAACAGATTAAAGAGATAGCTAGTAAATTTAAAACTAAGTCTCGAAAAATAGAGATATCAGCTCTACAAAATAATATAATTCCTGGACGCTATCAGCGTAATTTAGGAGTAATTAGTCCTCTCGAACAGGTAAAGTTGCTTCAGTCAAAAGTAGCTATAATCGGAGCTGGCGGGTTAGGAGGGACAATATTGGAGCTTTTGACTAGGATGGGAATTGGAGAATTAATAATTGCTGATAAAGATATAATGGTAGACAGTAATTTAAATCGGCAGATACTTTCCAATGAAAACAATTTAGGGCAGAGTAAGACCGAGGCCGCAGTAAAGAGGGTAAAAGAAATAAATTCTTCTGTAGAGATTGTTGGACATTCTGTTTTCATTAATTCGGACAATATAAAAAAAATTATTAAAGGAACAGAGGTAGTAGTAGATGCTCTGGATAATCTTCCTTCTCGCTTTGTGCTTCAAAAAGCTTGTCGAGATTTAAAAATTCCCTTGGTTCATGGTGCTATAGCGGGATTTAATGGCCAGTTTACCACTATCTTTCCGGAGGATAAAGGATTAGAATTAATCTATGGCTCTAATAAAGATTTACCTGAACATGGAAGTGAGGTAGAATTAGGTGCTCCTACGGTAACTCCTGCCTTAATTGCCTCTTTGGAAGCCCAAGAAGTGATTAAAATATTATTAAAAAGAGGTAAACTCTTTCGGAATAAACTGCTATATTTAGATATTGAAGAAGGAACTATGGAAATATTAAATTTATAAAAAAATTTAAAGAAGGGCATAATAATACAATATGGGAATAAAGAAAATTAGAATAGGAATAATCTTTGGAGGAAGGTCGGGAGAGCATGAGGTTTCCTTTTGTTCTGCTACCTCAATCATTAAAGCAATAGATAAAGATAAATATACCGTAGTCCCTATCGGTATAACTAAAGAAGGTAGATGGATATCTCCCCAGGATTCTGAATTAGCTCTTCAATCTGGCAGAATAGAAGGGAAAAACACCGTAATTTTATTGAATGACTCTTTCAGTAAGTCCCTGGTTTGCATAGACAATAATCAAAGATTAGATAAAAGCTCG
>JAKLPU010000032.1:0-5526 GCA_022013755.1 Candidatus Atribacteria bacterium
AGCATTGAGGTAGCAGCTGTCCTTCACGACATCGGGAAGATCGGTGTTCAGGAAAGCATTCTCAATAAGCCTGAAAAACTGGATGACGAGGAGTGGAAAGAGGTGAGGCGGCACCCTGAGTTCAGTTATAAAATTCTTAAAGAAGTTAATTTTCCCTGGGATGTTAAGCCCATTATCTACGCTCATCATGAAAGATATGATGGGAAGGGGTATCCCTCTGGGTTAAAAGGGGAGAAAATCTCCCTGGGGGCAAGGATCCTTGCCGTGGCAGATACCTTTGCGGCAATGACTTCTGACCGGGCCTATAGAAAAGGGTTGAGTAAAGAGGCGGCCATCGAGGAGTTGAAAAGGGTGGCCGGGACTCAGCTTGATCCTAAAATCACGGAGGTCTTTATTGAGATATTAAGGTCTGGTGAGGGAAAATAAGCCAACCTTTTACCTCTTACCAAAATTTCTGCTCTGAACAACTTCAGAATTATTATCTAATGTAATGAGAATCCTTATATGGAATAAACCTGAACCTGTATTTTATATATTAAAATAACTTGAGTTTTAAGCTGATTTTGTTATATAATTTTGGTGGTTAGGTTACAACAAAAAGGCAGGGTACAATTTTATTGTGCCTCTAAAAAACCATAAATCAAAATCAAACGTAAAGAAAAAAAACTTGTTAAAGGACATTTCCCTAAAAGATGACAGAGAAAGAAAAAAATATTTCATTCACAGGCGAAGAAAAAATCAGAATCGACCTCTATTTAACTCAGAAAGAAATATGCCCCTCCAGATCTCAGATTCGGAATTTAATTGCCCAAGGTCAAATCAGAGTAAATAGTACCCCGGTTAAACCGAGTTATATCTTGAAAAATGGGGATATGATAAATATAGCTATGCCAGAACAAAAAGAATTACAGATTAAGGCAGAAGCCATTCCCTTAGATATAATCTACGAAGATGAATATTTAGTGGTAGTCAATAAACCGGCTAATATGATTGTTCACCCTGCAGGGAAAATTTGTTCCGGTACCCTGGTGAATGCCCTGCTTTACCATTGCCAGGATTCCTTATCCGGGATAGGCGGAGTGATCAGGCCGGGCATTGTACACCGCCTGGATAAAGACACTTCCGGTCTGATAGTATCAGCAAAAAATGATTTCGCACATCTTGACCTGTCAAGACAGATGAAAGATCATCAGGTAACTAAAAAATATATTGCCTTAGTTCACGGTAATATGAGAGATGATTCAGGAATTATCGATGCACCTATCGGCAGGAGCCTGAAGAACGGAAAAAAAATGGCAGTTACCGAAGGAAGAAGCAGGGAAGCAATAACTCAATTCCAGGTGTTAAAAAGATTTTCCGGCTATACCCTGGTCGAAGCAACTCTTCGTACGGGCAGGACTCATCAGCTAAGAGTACATCTGGCTTTTATCGGCTATCCCATCGTTGGTGACCAGCTATACGGCCAAAGAAAGCAGGGATTAAATATCAACAGGCAGGCTTTGCATTCTCATATTTTAGGTTTTGTACACCCTTCATCTAAAAAATATATGGAATTTTCTGCCCCTCTACCCCAAGATATGCAGGAATTAATTGATTACCTGGAAGGGGATGAAAAATAGAGCATTAGAATTATTTTAGAGAAGCTTTCTCCATGCTCCTGATCTCTTCTGAATTTATTTTTATCCAAAGACTCTTTTCTTGAGAGTAAATAACCATTCCCGGCTTAGCGTTTTTAGGTTTTTTCACGTATTTTTTAAAAGTATAATCGACCAATACTTTATTATCTTTTTTAGCTTTACTAAAATAAGCGGCTAAATTTGCAGCCTGAATCAAGGTGTCAAGCGGAAGAGATTGTTTACCCCCTTTATTTTTAATGATAATATGAGACCCCTGAATGTTTTTTGCATGAAGCCAGGTATCATTGCCGGAAGCCAATTTAAAGGTTAAAAAATCATTTTGCAAGTTACTTTTCCCTACATAGATTTCCCAGCCATCTTTAGAGATATATTTAGCCGTCGGCACCAGTTTATTCTTTACTTTTTTGGGCTTTTTAAGGGGAGCAGCAGCCTTCTTTGCCCATCCTAATTTGGTTAGGTTATTATAAATTTTGAGTAGATTGGGAAGAGAATTGATTTCTTGTTCATATAATTTCTGAAGCTCGGTCAGCTGGGCAAGATTATATTCATGGCTCTTTAATTGCTCGAAAATTATCTGGAAACTATCTTTTGTTTTCCGGTATTTTTTGAAATATAGCCGGGCATTCTCTAAAGGGGTGAATTTTTCGTTTAGCGGGATGGTTATATTTTCCTGCCGGGGAGAATAATAGTTGATGACAGTAATTTCCCTGTCCCCTCTCTTAATACTAGAAAGATTTGCTTTTATCAGTTCACCGCTTATCTTGTAGTTTTCACAATTTTTCACTTCTTCCAGTTTTTTTTGGCACCCGTTTATCTTATTATTTATTTTCAACATATTTTTTCTGATTATCTGGTCAAACTTATTTTGTATAGATAGAATTTCCCGTTCTTTTTCCAGCTCGGTAAATAAGGATTCCAGGCAGGAATTCGCATTATTAAAAGTTCGCTTATGGAATTTGGGAAACTGAACTGAATCGATTATAGACCAAGCTTTTATCTTTTTTGATAGGGGATCTAAAAAGAGGGTTGGCTGAAAATTATGATTTTTAATATTTGTTACCATTCTACTAAAAGAAGTCCAGAGCATTTCCAAATCTGCCTTGGAGGTCTCAGACAGGTTCTTTTCCGGGGATAGGTTAGCCTGAAGAACCACCTCTTTAGCGCTCTGAGGGCTTATGCCTGTAAAACTGTTCTGTATCAGTTTCCGGAGGGATAAATCTTTATTTTCTGCGGGCAAGGAATTAAAAATATTAAAGAAGCCTTCACGGTTAATCTTTAAAGGGTCTATTTTGTTTTGCGAAGGAGGGGGGATATAGAGCTTTCCGGGCATAATCTCCCGGTACCTGTTGATATTGGAATCTATTAGTTTTATGGCGGCTTCTATGGTTTTATCTTCTTTAAGAAGAATCATATTACCGTGTTTGCCCATAAATTCCACTACCAGTGTTTTATTTTGTAATTTACCGAACTTTTGGTAAGGCTTGATAATAAAATGTAAAATACGATCAAAATTGGGGTGTTCGATATCTAATACCTTCCCTCCTTTTAGTTGATTTTGCAGAAGAGTTAAAAAAGGAGAACTGATAGTCTTCTGTCTGTTTTTTAATTCGGAAAAGTAAATTTCAGGAAGTAAGGGGTCAAGGGAAATATGGATATAAAAGGTTTCGCTTTTTTTATTTAGGTCATTTGAGGTTAAAGGCTTATCGGGTTTTATTTCAATGATGATTTTATATTTTTTAGTCTGAATCAGGCTTATTATCTTTCCCTCTTTAAATTTATCCAGAAGTTCTTCTCTCATTGCTGCTAAGGTGATGCTGTCCAGGGACATATTAATCTCCTTGTTAATATATTTAACTTTAATATAATCTATTATAGAGGTATAATCAAGAAAATAAGAAAAAATAACCTATAGGTTAACTATATACTCGATACTATATTTATACTCGCTACTATATTACGAAATTATTTGACAAGCAGTAAGTATTACCATAAAATTAGTGTGAAGTTTATAATTTTTAGAATATAACAAGCATAAGGGGAAATAAAGTTGATTAAAAGCATGACCGGTTACGGTGTGGGAAGGGTAAAAGCAGAAGACAGAGAATGCCTGGTAGAGATAAAAAGCTTAAACAATAAATACTGTGACATAAATATAAAAAACAACTTTCAATCTTTGGAAGTTGAACAAAAGATGGAAAAATTAATAAAAGATAGGATTTCAAGAGGAAAAGTTAATATTTTAGTAAAAGTTGAAAACTATAGCCTGACGGAAGAGAAGATAATATTAAATGAAGATATAGCTGATTCCTGTTATAAAAACCTAAAGACCTTAAAAGAGAAGTATAAATTGAAAGAAGAAATAGGCCTAGGTTCCCTGCTTAAATTCAAAGATATATTTAAAATAGTAAAGGAAGAAGAGGGTGCCAAGATATGGCTCCTGGTAGAAAAAGCCACGAATCTTGCCTTAGATTCTTTGCTGAAAATGAGGGAAAGAGAAGGTAAGGTTCTTGTTGCCGATATCCGAAAAAGAGTCAAGAAAATACAAAAATTAATAGACAAAATTGAGAAATATTCGAAATCGTTACCTCTCGATTATAAAGATAAATTTTTAAGCAAAATAAAAAAATTGACCGATGGCCTGAATGTTGATGAGGGAAGAATCGAATTAGAAGCGGCAATATTTGCCGAAAAGACGGATATCACCGAAGAAATTACCAGATTAAAAAGCCACCTTATCCAATACGATGATTTGCTAAATTTTGAGGAATCCGTGGGAAGAAAGATGGATTTTTTAACCCAGGAGATAAATCGAGAGGTAAACACTATCGGGTCAAAGACTAATGACATAAAGGTAACTTCTTTGGTTGTTTTGCTAAAAAGTGAATTGGAAAAAGTAAGAGAACAGGCCAGAAATATAGAATAATAGAGGACAAAATATGCTGAATAATTTAGTGAATATAGGTTTTGGAAATTTTGTGAATTCCACCAGAATTCTAACTATTTTAAGTCCGGATTCCGCACCGATTAAAAGGTTAAAAGAAGAAGCAAGGGCAGAGAAAAAGTTGGTTGATGCTACTTATGGGAGGAGAACGAGAGCAATAATAATTACGGATAGCAATCATGTAATTTTATCTTCTATCCAACCGGAAACCATTGCCCATAGATTCACCGAATATAGCGGACAAAATTTCAAATTAAAAGAAAATATTACAAAATAGGAAACTATAATCATGATTGATAATAGTAAGCACTTATCATCTTTTATCTCTGAACTCGATACGCGATACGCGATACGCGATACGCAATCAAGCAGGGGCTTGCTATTTGTTATCTCCGGTCCATCAGGTGTAGGTAAAGGTACTTTAAGGGAAAAGGTGTTTAATATTTTCCCTGATTTAAAATATTCTGTATCGGTGAATACCCGCCCTCCCCGAAAGGATGAAATAGAAGGCAAGGATTATTATTTTGTAACAGTAGATGAATTTAAAAAAAAGATAGAGGAAAATATATTTGTAGAATGGGCTATTGTCCATGGAGATTACAAGGGTACGCCTATAAAATTTTTAGTAGAAGAACTTCAAAAAGGGAGAGATGTCCTGCTGGAATTAGATGTTCAGGGTGCCATGCAGGTAAAGAAGAAATTTCCTGATGGTGTTTTTATTTTTATAGCGCCTCCAACCTGGAAGGATTTAGAGGATAGATTGCGAAAAAGAAATACTGAGGAAGAAAAAGCCCTGGAAAAAAGATTAAAAGATGCCCGTATTGAAATAGAATATAAAAAAAACTATAATTATCTGGTAGTGAATGATAATATAAAAACCGCTCTAAAAAAATTAGAGTCTATAATAATTGCCGAAAGATGCAAAATAGCAAATTATAAAAAATGAAT
>JAKLPU010000033.1:0-2773 GCA_022013755.1 Candidatus Atribacteria bacterium
AAGCAGCTATACCATCATTTTTTTGAGCTTCAGCTATAATATGTAAAGCGAGTGTAGTCTTCCCGGAAGCTTCAGGACCAAAAATCTCTATTACTCTTCCCCTTGGGACTCCACCTATTCCAAGAGCGATATCTAAGCTCAATGAACCGGTTGAGATAGTGTTACTTCCAGAGATCTTGGGGCGATCCCCTAATTTCATTATAGAACCTTTTCCGAATCTTTGTTCAATATTTTGCATGGCTACATTTAATGCTTTTTCTCTTTCCGGTTTGTTTTGTTGTACTTTGTCAGTCATTTTTTAGTTTACTCCTTTATATTTCTTTTTTTATAAATATTTTAGTAATATTTTTGATTTTCTATTGTTTTGATAAAGGGAATTTGGCTGTTATGTTATATATGGGTCCATTTGGGGTTAATTTGCTTTCCATGAGGTCAATACTGCCAACCTCTTGGGTAAAAGTATTTACCTCAATTCTTTTTAATATTTGAATGAAACCAGTCTTATCTCCAATAAATTTCACCCTTCCGATGGTTATATGACTGTAAAAATCTTTATCTTCCCGGGGGAAACCTTTATTGGATAAATCATTTTCTAGGTAATCATATAATCCTTTTAATTCACTTATACCTTCTTCAATCCCTACCCATATTATTCGAGGCATCTTGTCAGTTGGAAACATTCCCATATCAGAAGACAATTTTATAATGAACGGACTATATCGACTGGTAATTTCTTTTAATATTGATTTTATTAATTCCATTTGTTCTAACGATACGTACCCCAAAAATTTCATAGTGAGGTGTAAGTTGTTTTTTTCAACCCATTTTATTTTGGTTTCAGGGATATATAGGTTAGCTTGAAGAAAAGCTAAATATCCTTTTATATCCGGACTTAAATTTATGGCGATAAAAGTTCTTATTTTCTCCAAATTTTTATAGTGAACTCCCTCTCATTCTATTTATATTTTATTTGAGTTCTTTTTTAGTTGTAATTTGTATTTTTGCCTAACTGAAGATAAAAAATTTATATATTCATTGGTTTTGTAGTTAGGATAGGTATACTCACAAGGAACAAATGATTTATTTATAAATCTAAGAGTAATTTCAGCATATATCCCTTGATTAAGGTAAATTCTGGATGGTCCATTTTTAGTGCTGGCAAGAATATATTTATTTAGGGTAATATACCCCGGATCAAGATTTATTTTTCGTTTATGATGGGTTATATTTGTTTTGATATTTTTGTCTATATTATTATTTTCTAAACCATTGGTTATTATTTTAATTTCTGCAAGCTCATCTTGTCTAATCAGAGTAGAAAAGGAAAATAATTTTTGCATTAAATTTTCGCCAAATTCTTCTTCATAATAATCTGTATAATTAAAAGGCTGAGTAATGCTCTCGATATCAACTTCTCCAAATCTTTTAATTAATATCTCTTTGTATAGACTGAATAAATATTTATCCGAGGTAATCATACTTATTATAAGTTTGGCTAATTTTGGCAAAAATATCTTTCCCACAGTTTTGTATATTCCTATTAAATATTTTGTGTAGGATTAAAATTATATTTTAGAAGGTAATTATCAATAATTCCTTTATTAATATCAATTATTTCATTGTTATAATATGTTTCAATTTTAGTCGGGTATTCGGTTATAATTTTTAAAGCTTGGTCGGTTTCCCAAAAAAATTCTTCATCTTCAAATAATATTCCCTCAAATATTGTTTTATCTTCGGAAAGAATTTTTACCCAAGTTTTGTCACTTGCGATTAATTTTAGAATAGGTAATTTTTTAGCTAAAACACTATCCTGTGTAGAATATTCTGTATTAATAGCTTCTGCTTTCGATTTAATAAGTTCTTCAGTTAAAGCGCTTATATCGTTCGCTTTATTCTCGATATTTGTGCCAGTTTCGTTTCCGATTATAGGCGAAGGAAGCGGAAAGTTCTGGGCTTCTTTAAGAGAACGGCTTAATAATAATAATCCAACAAAGATTATAAGAACAAAGCTGGTTAAATAAACATACTTAATGGGAAAGAAAAACCTTTTTTTCTCAAAGATAGATCTATCTTTCGTTTTAAGGTAGATATTTTCTTCTTTAGTTTTTTTTAAACCAGACTTCTTTTTTTCTAAATTATGATAAGTTTGAATTATCTGATTAATATTTTCTTCATTTATACCCAGATATTTGCTATAATTTCTCAAATATCCAATAAGATAAGTTTTACCGGGAATTGCCTCTACATTGCCTTCTTCAAGGGCTTGCAAATATTTTTTACGTATCTTTAAATCCTTCTCTACTTCAATTAAAGAAATTCCCCTTGCTTCCCTTCTTTCTTTTAAGAAATTTCCAATATCTTTCATTTGATTAAATTCTTCTCCTTTTTTGGAAATTGTATTATTTTTTATATTATATACCTAAAACATTCTATGGTCGAGCTATTCTTAATATTTTTTACTCTTTACCCTATTTCTTTTTCGTAAGGAACTCCATCTGCTGCCGGAGGGACAGCTCTACCCACTGCGCTGACAAGAACAAAAATTGCCAATAAGTAAGGAACCATATTGATAAATTGCACTGGAACAGCAGTGACACCCTGCAATCTGATAGCCAGAGCCTCCCCAAAACCAAATAAAAGCGCAGCTCCCGCAGTGCCCAGGGGAGTCCATTTTCCAAAAATCATGGCTGCTAAAGCGATAAAACCTCTACCACCACTCATTTCCTTGACGAAAAAATGGGCTTGCTCTAAAGATAAAAAAGAACCCGCT
>JAKLPU010000034.1:0-3675 GCA_022013755.1 Candidatus Atribacteria bacterium
GAAATAAAAAATATTTTCTCTTACCGCCCCAATTCTATAATAAATTGGTGTAAATATAATTCTATGCATATTTTTTATTTTAAATCTTCCCTCTTCTTCCACAAATATTTCTTGATCAAAAGCACTATAAGGAAGGCCTGCCCCATGATCGAGAAAATCAGTTTCAATTAATACAATCTGATAATCTTTATCAATGGTAAATATTTCCCAAACGGGAGTTTTAGCTACAGAGTGAGTATATTTTAGAGTAAATTTATCCCTGGGTTGGACTTTCTGTTTGAAAATTATTTCACCATCAGAAAAAGACCTGAGTTCCAGGGTATATACCGGAATAAAAAATAATATTATAATAATAATTATGGCAATAAGCAATAAAAACGGTGTAACATATTTATTCTTTAACATATAAATTGATTCCGGGTACCATAGAAAAATATTCTCATTTTATGGTACCCGGATTTTACTTCCTAACCTTATTTAATCAAGCCAATTTCTTTGTAGTATAATTCTGCTCCTGGATGTAAAGGAATACCCATTCCGTCAAAGGCTGTTTCTAATTTAATTTCTTTACCTTTAGCATGTACTTTGGCTAATATATCAGTATGTTCCCATAGGGCTTTAGTCATTTTATAAACTAAAGTAGGTGATAATTTAGCATCACAAATCCATAAGGCAGGGCTTTGAAGTGCTATTACAGGCTCATCTATTCCCTTATAAGTTCCTGCTGGAATAGTAATAATTCCATAATAAGGTGATTTAACGACTATTTCATTAGCTTTCTCTTCACTTATAGGGATTAATACAATATCTCTCTTGGTTGCTATATCAATAATACTGGAAGTAGGGAATCCAGCAGTGGTAAAACCAGCATCTATTTGTCCATCAATTAATCTTTGAGCAACCTCATTAAAATCAATTTCTTCAGTTTTCATATCATTAAAGGTAATTCCATAATAGCTTAAAATTACCTTCGCATCAGCAGCAGTTCCACTATTGGGAGCACCTACTCCTACTCTTTTTCCTTTCAAGTCTTCAATAGTTTTAATTCCAGAAGCCTTGGTAGCAATTATATGAACAGTTTCCGGATATAAGGAAGCAATCCCTCTTAAATTAGTAACAGCTGGTTGACCTTCTAATAATCCAGTACCAGAATAAGCCCAATAAGTTGCATTGGCTTGTGAAAAAGCCATTTCTACTTGTCCTCTACTTATAAAATTACAACTTGCTATAGAGGCTGGTGAAGTTTGAGCTGTTACTATTAAATTTTCAACGTTGTTAGAAAGCATCTGAGCTAAAGCTCCGCCCAAAGGATAATAGGTTCCGCCGGTTCCGCCGGTAGCTAAGGCAAGGAAGGACTTATCGGCAGCCATCCCAAAACTAAACATTCCCATTACTAAACTAATTGCTAATACTAAAATTAATATTGTCTTATTTTTTAACATTAATAGACTCTCCTTTAATTTTTAAAATTTAATTGATCATACTAAGAGTAAATGTCTTTTTTAGGCTTATACCTCACCTCCTATTTTTTCATCTCTTCTTGTTCGGGGAATCTATGCTAAGTATTTTTCCTACATATTTGCTTCTTTTTAAAATAACCTAAAAAAGTAAATAAATATAACTGCTAATTTCATTATATTAAACATCAGGTGACAAATCAAATATTTTCAAGATTTCACTCTCTTTTTCCCGCATAATTTTATAATCTTTGTCTTCTTCGTGAGCATAACCGGTTAAATGCAATAAGCCATGAATTAATAATACTGTGAACTCTTTTTCCATACTATGATTTAAGTTATCTGCCTGCCTTTGGGCAGTCTCAACGGAGATAATTATATCCCCCAAAAGTTTATCGCTCTCTGCTTCCGGAGTTTTGACAGACCCTTCCCATAAACTAAAAGATAAAACATCGGTTGATTTATCAATCCCTCGATATTTATTATTCAGTAACCTTATAAATTTATCATCAGCAAATAAAATACTAACTTCAGTTTTTTCATCAACTTTCAGAGACTGCAGAGCCTTTTTGACTATCTCCCTTATCTTCCGTTGATTTATCTTTATTGTTTTCTGCTGATTTTTTATTAGAATTTCCATTCCTTTTTCCCTCTTCTTTTATTTTTTTTATTAAATCCTCATCGGGATATTCCACCCGGCTGTGAAACATTCCGGTAAGAATCCGGGAAAAACTATCTCCAATTTTATCCAGGTCTTTCAAGGTCAAATCACATTCTTCCAACTGGCCATTTTCTAAATTCTTCTGGATGATTTCTTTCACCAGGGTTTTTATTCTAGTTGCCGTAGGATTGGTTACACTTCTGGTTGCCGCTTCTAATGAATCAGCCAATAAAATAATTCCTGCTTCTTTAGTCTGTGGTTTTGGTCCAGAATAACGATAATTCTCTTCGGCGACTGCGTCATTAGTTGATTCATTTTCTTTTAAAGCTCTGTGGAAGAAATAGTTAATCAAGTTGGTTCCGTGATGTTGGGCAATTATATCAATTATATCCTTAGGCAGTTTATTTTTTTTCGCTAATTCTATTCCTTCTTTAACATGAGAAGCAATGACTAAAGCGCTTAAACTGGGTTCCATCTCATCATGAATATTTTTATATGCTTCTTGATTCTCAGTAAAGAAATAAGGTCTTTTTATTTTACCTATATCATGATAAATAGCACCAACCCGAGCTAGTAAACCATTACCGCCAATCTCTTCGGCAGCAGTCTCAGATAGATTTCCTACAACTATGCTGTGATGATAGGTACCGGGTGCCTCCAATACCATCTTTTTTAGTAAAGGCTGGTTAGGATTAGATAATTCCATCAGTTTAAAAGAGGTGGTGATATCGAAATAGCTTTCTAAGAAAGGTAGAATTCCGATAGTTAAAATGACTGCTAAAAAACCGTTTAGCACTCCCCATAAATTATTTTGCAAAATTAGATAATAACCTTCATTACTGATTAAACCCAAAGCTGATATAGTAATGATATTAACTCCGGCAATAATTAACCCTGCCCGGGTCAGGCTTGACCTTTGGGTAGCTTTCCGAATACTATATATAGCTATAATCCCACTAATTATCGAGACTAAAATGTAATTTAATCCGCCTCCAGGAATAAATCCTATTAACAAGCTTAATATGACGGTAAGCAATATGGCAATATTAGGACTTAAAGATATGGCAATTAACATTGAGGCAGATGCAGTAGGCATTAAATATCCTGATACCTGACTTGCTATCTTAGCGAGTAAAACAACAAAAATAGAAATAATGCTCAGCAGTATCAATTTGTTTACATTTTTATAAATGTCAGGATAAAAGTAGTTTAAATATAAAAAGAACACTAAAAGGCAAATCGCAGTAATCATAATTATTCCTATAATATTGGAAAAATTTATCTTGGGATTTTTTAGACCTAAAGCATTAAGAATGGCGATACCTTCCGAAGTTGCCACTTCTCCTTTTCTTATAATTATCTGCCCTTTTTGAATTGTTCTTGTAACATCATCTACAGAAGCAATGGCTTTCTGACGTCTTTTTTCTGTATCCTCTTCATTTAAAAATAAACTTGGCAGAAGCAAAGAGGTAGCAATCTCGCTGGCAATCAAGGCATCATGATGATCAAGGGAAATCTCACTAATCTCTCTAATTAATTGTTTTTTAGCATTTTCTA
>JAKLPU010000035.1:0-6226 GCA_022013755.1 Candidatus Atribacteria bacterium
ATAAATTTGGAGTGGGGGCTGATTTATTTTTTTTAAAAGTACTCACTTCATAATTAATATGATTTATAACTACGGTAACCGTCCCAAATTTTTTACCCACCGGAATAACTTTAAATTCTTTAAAAGCTCGGGAAATTTCATTCGTGGTAGCATTCGTAGTTATATCCCAATCGCGGGCTTCTTCTCCCATGATCAGATTGCGGATACACCCCCCTACTACTAAAGCCTCATAACCTGAATCATTTAATCTCTTGGTGATAAATAAAGCCCCCGGGTCTATATCTATAGATTTAATTTTTAAATTAAGTCTCTGGATTTCTTCTTTTTTAGACATTATAAAACCTCATGCATTTCTTTAAGTGTAGGGGTCGAATTTATTCGACCCGTATTTTTTGCGGGTTGGATAAATCCAACCCCTACGTATTACACATCACTAATCACTCATTACTTAATACTTATTACCCGAAACACTACAGGCTATCCGTTAAAATATGAAATATTAATTTTCTGTTTTTCCCTTACCTTATTAGAATAAATGGTTTTATAAATTTTTTCAAATTTATTCAAAAATTATAAACTCTGCTCAAGTTTTCGTATTTCATAGTAGAAGAAGGCTATCCTTAAAATATTATTAAAAAAATATTTTGAAATTATTAAGAGAAAATGATAAAATCTTTTTACAACAATAAATACGAAAAGGATAAAATATGATTTACAAGGAATATGGAAAAACCGGGAAAAAAGTATCTGCAGTAGGTTTTGGTGGAATGCGATTCGATCTTTCCAAGAGCAAAGAAGAAAATGCCGAGCTTCTTCGTTATGCAAATGCTAAAGGAATCAATTATTTCGATACCGCCCCCAATTATTGTAAAGACCAGAGTGAAGATATTTTCGGTATTGCCTTCAAGAATATGTCTAAAGACTTCTATGTTTCTACCAAAGGCAACCCTAAAAAGTTTAATACTGCCAAAAAAGCAAAAGAAGCGGTAAAAAAATCTTTAAATCGACTGGGTCTCCCTAAAATTCATTTTTACCATATCTGGAACCTTCTTAAGATGGAACATTACGAATTAGCCATGAAACCCGGGGGACAGTATGAAGGTCTCCTGGAATGTAAAAAAGAAGGATTGATTGACCATATTGTCTTTTCTTCTCATCAACCAGGATCAGAAATTAAACACATCTTAAAAGATGGTAAGATGGAAGGTGTGCTTTTAGGAATTAATATCTTAAATTTCCCTTATCGTTGGGACGGAGTTATGGCCGCCCATAAAAGGGGTTATGGCGTGGTTGCCATGAATCCGTTATTCGGAGGAGCCATACCCACTCATGAAAAAGAGCTTTCTTTTTTAGCTTCAGAAGGAGAAACCCCCACAGAAGCAGCTTTGCGATTCTTAATATCCTGTCCACAAATATCGGTAGTACTAAACGGTTTTACCACCCGTGAGCATATCGATATGGCTTGCCGCGTGGCCGATGAAGCCCTGCCTTTTACTGATGCAGATTTGGAAAAAATCAGAAAAAAAATAGGAGATAATATGAATTCGGCTTGTACCGGTTGCGGCTACTGTGACAACTGTCCCCAGAATATTCCGGTACCTTCTTATATGCAGCTTTACAATGAAAAACAGATATTCGGTAGCAGTAATAAAGAAATGAAAAAGCTAAGTTATTTGTATGGCATAACAGAAAGCCATAGGGCAAGAGCAAATGAATGTATCGAGTGCGGACAATGTGAGGAGGCCTGCACCCAGCATCTACCCATAATAGAACGCCTCAAAGAAATTGCTTCCTGGGAAAATAAATAATTAGTCACCTTTCTAAAGATGCTATACATTCTATATGGCTCGTTTGAGGGAACATATCGATAGGCAAGACTTTTTTTAATTTATAATCACCATCTTTGGTGAGATATTTTAAATCGCGGGCTAAAGTTGCCGGATTACAGGATATATATATCATTTTCTTTGGTTCAATCTTTATAATCTCTTTTAAAGCTTTTAAAGAACAACCTCTACGGGGCGGGTCTACTACCATAAGATGAACTTCTTCGTCGCTTCTCCTCCATTTATAGAGCCATTCTTCTGCTTTTCCGGTAAATAATTTTAAATTAGAGATACCGTTTAACTCACAATTAATTTTAGCATCCCTGGCTGCGCTTTTTTCTACTTCGATACCATACACCTTTTCAGCCTGCTTAGCCACATAGATAGAAATAGTCGCCGTTCCACAATAAGAATCGATAACCGTTTCTTCTCCGCTTAAATTTGCATATTCTAATATTTTTTCATTCAATATTTCTGCCTGGACTGTATTAACCTGAAAAAAAGACCGGGGGGATATTTTAAATCTGAATGGGCCAATAGCATCTTCCAAATCAGTTTCCCCTTTCAAAAGCCTAAAATCTTTTCCTAGCAAAACCGCTTTAGGGCTCCTATTAATATTCTGATAAATAGAGACCACTTGAGGGAAGGTTCTGGCTAAATCATTTAAAGCGTTTTGGTCAAAACCCAGATTATCTTCTTTAGTAAAAAAAACTATCATTATTTCAGTGGTACTTTTGCTTTCCCTGATTAATATATTTCTTAAGTTTCCTTTCCCTGTCTTATTATCATACACCGCAACTTTTTGTAAACTCAATTGGTCTTCTAAATAACCAACCAATCTATTAATTTGTAAACTAAATAGAACACATCCGCTGGCCGGTACAAAATCATAACTGCCTGCTTTATAAAAACCTAATCGGACCCTCCCTTTTTCCTGGGTCACCTGGAAAGAGCCTTTATTACGATAACGCCAGGGGTCTTTCATTCCTATGGTAGGCAAAGTTTTGATATTTTGATTGCCTATCCTATTCAAAGTATTTTCTACTATTTCCTTTTTCATTTCTAATTGTTTTTCATAGATGATGTGCTGCAATTGACAGCCTCCGCAGAGATAATAAACAGGGCAGAGGGGTTTTATTCTATGGGGAGAAGATGAAATAACTTCTTTTAATCGACCGCGGGCAAAATTCTTTTTCACTTCGCTAATTTTTACCCTCACTCTTTCCCCAAGAATTGCCCCGGGTACGAAAACGGTAAAATTATCCATTCTGCCTATCCCTTCTCCCTGATGAGAGTAGCTGTTTATAATAATTTCGTAACTTTCCTCTAATTGTACGGGCTGGTTATTCATTTTAACTCCTGGCAAAATACTGATTCCGTTATTATTTTCAAGTACAAGTTCTGGATATATTAATACATTAGTAAAGTCTTTTTAATCCTTAAGCCTAAAAATATTTTCTCTTTGGGTAATTCGCGATACGATATACTCGGCATTGATTAACATTGTTTATTTTATCATATCACGGTTATTATACATAATATGATTACTACCCAAAAAGTAAACATAATAGTAATGTGGGGGCACGATGAATCGTGCCCAAAAGAGACAGTAGGTAGTAAACGACAAGGGCACAATTCATTGTGCCCCTACAGGATAATTACTACCAATAAATTAAAATTTTTTTTAAAAAATACTTGACAGGTAAAATTTAATCCTATATAATTGCTAATAGCAAATATTGTTAATAGCACAGAGGTTGATAATGAGATGGAAAAGAATTTAGTAGACCTGATAATCGAATTAAAAAAAGGATGCATGGAAGACGAAGAGCAAATTCGAACTCTATGCCACATCTCTTTGGCGGAATACAAGGCAGTTATGGAAATTGACACAACAGAAAGAATAACCTGTAATGTTCTATCTAAAAAGATGGGCCTATCTCCTTCCCGGGGTAGTCGAATCATAGATGGTCTGGTTAGGAAAAAATATCTCATAAGAATGACCAACTCGAAAGATAGAAGATCATTTGTTTTGTCTCTTTCACCCAAAGGAACGAAAATTAAAGAGCAGATCAAGCGGGAGAGGAATAATTGCGAAAGAAGAATTAGAGAAAAATTATCAACAAAAGAATTAGAATTAATAAAAGAAGGATTAGAATTGGTTATTAAAATTCTTCGTCAAGAATAAAAACAAAGGAGGAAAAAACCGATGGAAAATAGTAAATCATCAGAAGTAGAAGTAAATGGAAATAACTTCAAGCAGGAGGTTTTAGAGTCTTCCATCCCCGTATTGGTGGATTTTTGGGCTTCCTGGTGTATGCCTTGCCGGATGATAGCTCCAACTATTGAAAAATTAGCCAAGGAAAATCAGGGCAAGCTTAAAGTATGTAAATTGAATACTGATGAGAACCAGCACATTGCCGCTCAATACGGCATCCAGGGGATACCTACCTTAATCGTCTTTAAGGAAGGCAAAGAAGTTGTCCGTACTGTAGGAGTAATGCCAAAAGAAAAGTTGCAAGAAAAACTTAATCCTATTCTTTAACTTTAACATAAAAGCGGGCTCTAAACTTAAACTTGGAGTCCGCTTTTGATTTTGGTTTTAACTCTTATTTTTATGATTCCCTTCTTCCTTCTTTTCGGTTATTAACATATTTAAATCTAATATATCTTTTTGTATATCAATCAATTTATTTTTAATATTATTTAATTCTTCGCTGTCAGCACCATGATCAGTCTTATACCCCAATCTTTGTAATACTGGCCAGAATATTGATTTTAATTTATCGACACTCTCCTCCATTTCTCTAAGCTCTTTATTTATTCTGTCTATCTCTGACCTTCCCCCGGGCAGAACGCTTTCCCCTTCAATAGATAAACTTTCTCCTAATTCCGGAATATGGGTTTTAATTTTTAATTCCTCTTCGATTTTTCTAGAAATTTCTTCGGTTGCTTCCTCTTCTCCGTGCACTACGAATATTTTTTTGGGTTTATTTTTAAAACTTTTTATCCACTGTATTATCCCTTCTCTGTCGGCATGTCCCGAAAAACCCTCCAAAGAGCATATTTCAGCATTTACCTGAATCTCTTCCCCAAATATTTTGACCACTTTTTCCCCTTCTTTTATCCTTCTGCCCAAAGTTCCCTCTGCCTGGTAACCGACAAATACGATGCTGGATTCTTTTCTCCAAAGATTATGTTTCAGGTGATGTTTTATTCTTCCGGCAGTACACATCCCGCTGGCTGAAATGATCACTTTGCTTTCTTTGGAAAAATTTATCTGCTTAGATTCTTCAGCGGTACGTGTAAACTTTAAATTACGAAAATCCAAAGGGTTATTCCCTATATTTATAAGTTTTAAAGTATCTTCATCAAAACAGTCCGGATTTCTCAAAAATATCTCTGTCGCCGAGACAGTTAGCGGACTATCTACATAAACCGGTACGTTTAAAAAATCCTGGTCTTCAGTTTTAATATATTCAGTATAATATTTGTTTAACTCATAGATTATATCCTGGGCTCTTTCCACTGCAAAAGAAGGAATTACTATATTCCCTCCTCTTTTTACGGTAGCATTTATAATAGAGATTAGTTCTTTGGCATCATCTTCTGAAGGGTGGTGCAGTCTATTTCCGTAAGTCGATTCTACCATCAGATAATCTGCTTCATCGATAAGGTAAGGATCTCTTAAAATGGGCCTATCCCGCCTGCCCAAATCACCTGAAAATACCAACTTGGTTTCTTTACCCTCCTCTTCTTTTATCCACAACTCAATAATGGAGGACCCTAATATATGCCCGGCATCTCTAAATTTTAAACTAACTTCTTCGCTTAATTCTATTTTTTGGTCATACAAAACCGGTTTAAAATATCTCAGGCTCTCTTCCGCTTCTTTCGCGGTATAAAGAGGTTCTCTCAACTTTTCTCCTGATCTTCTTCTCTTCCGATTGTCCCATTCATTCTCCATCTCCTGAATATGTCCGCTATCGGGGAGCATAATGGAACATAAATCAACAGTTGCTTTGGTAGAGTATATATCCCCTTTAAAACCTTCCTTTATTAATTTGGGTATTCTTCCGCTATGGTCTATATGGGCATGAGATAGTACTATAAAATCTATCTCTCTAGGATTAAAACTGAAAGGTTGGTAGTTCATCCGGTTAATCGATTTGCTCCCTTGAAACATTCCACAATCTATTAAAAATTTGGTATTCTTAATTTCAATTAAGAAGTTAGACCCGGTAACTATTTTGGCCGCACCCAAAAAAGATATTTTCATATCGGTTTTTCCTTTCTATAGGTTTAAAATTACAGCTATCTTTGCCCTCATTTCCTCTTTTTCGCAAACCATTTTATGCCGGATAGGTTTTTTCTCAATATCCCTTATCCCTGGCGGAATG
>JAKLPU010000036.1:0-8226 GCA_022013755.1 Candidatus Atribacteria bacterium
AGGAGATTAGGTTATAATTAAAATAATTCGAAGTATTTTTTATTTGAGGTATTTGTAATGTTCAAAATATATTTTTAGTGAGGTAATTCGGAATATTTTAAGAAATAAAAATATATGTGAAAAAGGAGAAATAGGAAATGTGGGGAGATTTTCTATTCGGATCATTTTCAAAAAATATAGGAATTGATTTAGGTACTTCCACCACCCTTGTACATATCAAGGGGAAGGGAATTGTCTTATACGAACCGTCAGTTGTTGCTTTTAAAGATGGAGGGAATAGGATATTAGCAGTAGGGGAGGAAGCGAAAAAGATGCTGGGGAGAACTCCCCGAGGCATATTTACCGTCAGACCCTTAAAAGAAGGGGTGATAGCTGACTTTGAAGCTACTGCTGAAATGTTAAAATATTTTATTAAAAAAATTCATAATCCTAATCGTTTTTCAAGGCTATCGGTTGTAATTTGTGTTCCTTCCGGGGTTACGGAGGTAGAAAAAAGAGCAGTATCAGAAGTTGCTTATAAATCCGGGGCGGGACGTGTGTTTTTGATAGACGAGCCTATGGCAGCAGCTATTGGTGTAGGACTTCCTATATTTGAACCTATGGGTAATTTGGTATTAGATATAGGTGGAGGAACTTCCGAGGTAGCCATAATATCTTTGGGAGGGATAGTGGTAAGCGAATTGAGTCAAGTTGCCGGGGATTATATCAATGAAACCATTAGTAAATACGTCAAACAAGTACATAATTTATATATTGGTGAATTAACTGCTGAAGAAATTAAGCTTGGTTTATCCACAAATAAGACAGATGGAGAAAATGGTGATTATGAGATTAGGGGGAGAGACAAAGTTGGGGGCCTTCCTAAAATAATTAAAATTTCTAAAGATGAATTAAGGGAAGCCCTCTCTGAACCCCTAAGAATAATTGCTAATACAGTGAGGATGGTTTTAGAAAAAACACCTCCTGAATTGATCTCAGATATTGTGGATAAAGGAGCGATTATGACTGGTGGAGGTTCACTTTTAGTAGGTTTACCAGAACTTTTACAAAGAGAGATAGGTATTCCAGTTTTTGTATCTCCAAAACCGGTATACTGTGTTATTAAGGGTATAGGAAAGGTTTTGGAGGATTTTAATTTTTACCAAAGGGTATTGATTAGAACAGCCAGAAGAGTTTAAAATAGCGTAGAGCGTATAGCGTTTAGCGGATAGGATATTAGTTATCCAGTTACCCGGTTAGCCAGTTAAGAAAATAATAGATAAAAATCAGTAGTCAGAAGCCAGAATCCAGTATTTAGGATTATTTTAAGTTATGAGAGTATATTTTTTTGGTTGTATTTTCTTCTGACTTCTTAAATAACAATTATAGCTTTTAGCTTTTAGTTTTGCGTTTTTAGTTTATTGATTTATCCTATACGCTATACGCTCCACGCTATAATATACGCTAACGACTAATATAATTGGGGAATTGAAAATTTGAAAAAATTTTTTTCCGAAAACAATACTTTAATAATTTTTACTTTATTAATTATTATAACTATTTTTATAATGACTATAGACTACCATGGCAAAACGTACCTTAATTGGTTAGAGAGCATCGGATTAAAACTTTTTTCCCCGATTAATCGGGGGGTAACTTTAGTTGCTGACAATACAAAAAACTATTTAAAGGCTATAGCCGAATTTAAGAGAGCGGAAGAAGAGAACAAAGAGCTAAAAGAAAAAATTGAAATTACCTATCAGGAAAATGCTATATTAAAAGAAAAATTGATAGCCTATGATAGGTTGAAAAAGCTGTTAGAACTTAAAGAAACTTTTTCTTATGAAATGATTCCCTCTTTGGTAATCAGCCGAGAACCAGGAAATTGGTTTAATAGTATAATTATCGATACAGGAATGACTGATGGAGTAGAGAAAAATATGGCGGTAGCAACTCACCGTGGATTGGTAGGCAGGATAATTAGTGTCGATTCCCGAACAGCAAAAATATTATTAATATTAGATCAAAGAAGTGCTGTGGGAGGAATGATTCAGAGATCAAGAGATATAGGGGTAGTGAAGGGAAGCGAAAGCAATTATTGCTATATAGAATATCTTTCTAATGATGCTGATGTAAAAATAAATGATGTGGTGATTACTTCCGGATTAGGAAGCATTTTCCCCAAGGGAATTATTATTGGTAAGATAGTTGGGATAAAAAAGGAAAGCCATGATTTATTTCAAAAAGTAATAATAAGGCCAGAGGTGGATTTTACTAAATTAGAAGAAGTATTTGTAGTAAAAATATCCGAGTAAAACTTTATTTGATTAAAACAATAAGGATTATCAAAATTTAAATTTGTATCTCGTGAAAGAAATAGGAGTCAGAAGCCAGGAACCAGAATCCAGAATACAGAGAGAAACAGTGATGAGTAATATGTAAAAGTAACCAGTTTTTATAAACTCAAAAATATAAACTCATTACTCATTACGGGCAGACACAAGGTCTGCCCCTACTAATTTTTCCTGTATTTTGACGCGATACTTGATACTCGATACTCAATACTAATTTAAGGGGAGGAATTATCATTTACAAAGTAATAAAATTAGAAAATGGTTTAAGAATCGTAGTAGAAGAGATGCCCTACATGAAGTCTGTAGCTATTGTTTTCGGAATAGGAGCTGGGTCAAGGTACGAAGTACAAAAACATCAAGGAATTTCTCACCTCATCGAACATATGCTATTTAAAGGAACCAACAAGAGAAAGAGCACTTTAGAAATATCTCAGGTAATAGAAGGTATTGGTGGAGAAATAAACGCTTCTACATCTAAAGAGACAACTTATCTATATGCTAAAGTTCCTCAGGAACAATTTAAAACTGCTTTTGATGTGTTAGCCGATATCATATTAAATTCGTTAATGAGAGAAGAAGACATTCATAAGGAGAAAAATATCATTATCGAGGAAATTAAAAAATATCAGGATATACCAGAAGAATTAGTAGAAATCTTACTTGATAAAATAATGTGGAAAAATCATCCTCTGGGAAAGCCTATTCTCGGAGATGAAAAGAGTGTAATCAATATTCAAAGAGAAGACCTTTTATCATATATAAATACATTTTATCGTCCCAACAACTTAGTAATAAGTGTTGCAGGCAATATTAAGATAGAAGAAGTAATTCTACAGGTCGATAAATATTTTAAAATAATTGAAAAAGGTGAAGTTAAAAATTATTTACCGGCAAAGGATAATCAGAAAAATACTCAAATAGGAATAAAATTTAAAAATAGTAACCAGGCTCATCTTTCTTTTGGTTTCCCCGGAATTTCTCGGTTAGATCCTGATAAATACTCCGTGGATTTATTAGATATAATATTGGGTTCGGGATTGAGTTCTCGGCTTTTTCAAAAAATAAGAGTTAGAAAAAGTTTAGCTTATGATATCCATTCGTTTATTCAGTATTTTAACGATATCAGTTCTTTCAATATTTATGCCGGTATCGATTCAAGTAAACTGAGGGAAACTATCCAGACAATTTTAGAGGAGCTTAATAAAATAAAAGATAATAATTTAAAAGAAGATGAATTGAGAAAAGCAAAAGAAATGTATAAAGGTGCACTATCCTTAAGTTTGGAAAGTACTTTAAGCAGGGCATTTTGGTTTGGGAATAGGATGCTTTTGTATGGTAGAACTTCAACTTTTGACGAAATAAAAGAAAAAATTGAAGAAGTAAAAGTGAAAGATATTCAGAAAATGGCACAAAATATTTTTACTAAAGATAAAATAAATTTATCTATTGTTGGTCCCTTCAAAGAAAAGGATAAAAAGGGATATAGCTCTTTACTGCAAGAATTATGATTTTTTGCTTTTAGTTTTCAATTTTTATTTAATAGAGTAGAGACACGATGCATCGTGTCTATTTAATTCAACACGGCACGCCGTGTTGCTACATTAACTGGCAAACTGGCTGACAGGGTAACCGGTAGACCGGTAGACTGGCCAACTGATATAATTAGTTAATTGATGAATTAGTAAATTGGTTAAGAGGAACATAGAATAGAATGCCTTTAAAATTAGGGATGGGAGATATTATTAGATTAAAGAAGAAACATCCTTGCGGTGGTTTCCATTGGGAAATTACCAGGACCGGTATTGATATTGGCATAAAATGTCTTTGTTGTGGCAGGAAAGTCCTGATTCCCCGGGTAAAATTAGAGAAGAAAATCAGAGAAATTATCCCCCGGGATTAAGAAAAAAATAGGAATGAAAACTTGATATCGAAAATATCTGTGGTATAATATAAACCGTTTTATATTTCTAATTTCCTTGCTCCTGAAGAATCTTTCAGGGGCTGATTAAACCGAAAGGAGGTGGTAGCAGATGAGAAGTTATGAAATAATGCTTGCTATAAATCCCCAATTAGAAGACAAAGAATTAGATTCCTTATTGGATAAAGTAAAAAAGCTTATTACCGACGCAAAGGGAGAAATAATCAAGACAAATAAATGGGGCAAAAGAAAGTTAGCTTATGAAATTAAGGATTTCACAGAGGCGATTTATGTAGTCTTAAATCTTAATGTGGATGAAAAAATTATTGCTGAACTTGAAAGAGTTATAAAGTTAGAAGAGAGAGTTATCAGATATTTATTAACCCTACAAGATAAAGAAAAAATTCAAAATAAAGATAGCTAATTAATTATTTAAAGAAATACCAAAAAGAGAAGATAGATTAAAAAGGAGGAAAAATATAAATTAATGACACGATTTAATTCTTTTAGAAGACCACAAAGGAAAGTTTGTCTTTTTTGCAAAGATAAAATATTAGCTGATTATAAAGATATAGATTTATTAAGAAAATTTATTACTGAACAAGGCAAAATGTTACCTCGTAGAGCAACCGGAAATTGCGCAAGACACCAACGTACGCTGGCTATAGCTGTAAAAAGAGCAAGAGAAATAGGACTTCTTCCTTATGTAGCTAAATAAGCAAATTAGTATATCGTATATCGTATTGCGTTTAGAACCTAAACGCTACACACCGTTTAATATTCTGGATTCTGACTACTGGCTCCTGACTTCTATTTTCTTTATGAGATACGAGATAGGAATTTATTTTTTAAATAAAAAAGAAGAGGTCTTTTATTGACTGATCAAATTCCAACTAAATCAATGGTTGAGGGTGCATTTTTAGCAGCAATTACTGCCGTTCTATTTATTATTAGTATTTACATTCCCTTACTGGGTACACTGGTAAGTTTTTTGTGCCCTCTTCCGATTATAATTTTATGTTTACGCCATAGCATAAAGTTTGCTATTATCTCAGCTTTTATATCAGGGATTTTGGTAACTATTTTAGCTGGTCCCCTGCAAGGGCTTATAGTCCTATTAGGCTTTGGAATATTAGGGCTAACTTTAGGTTTTGGTATAAAAAAAGGATTATCTTTAACAGATATTATTATCATTGGAAGCATAGCTTCTCTTATTTCTAAAGGTTTAATCCTTTTAATCGGCTTTTGGGTTTTAGATCTCAATACCGTATTGTTTGATATAGAAGAGATAGATAAAATTATAACTCAATCTTTGAATTTTTATAGCAATATGGGACTATCTCCAGAACAATTAGCTACCCTGAAAGATTCCTTAACCCAAACCATCAGTATTGTTAGGATAGCATTCCCGGGAATGATTATTCTTGCTTCAATTTTTGATACTATTTTAAATTACTGGGTAACTCGTTTGATTTTAAAGAGGTTTGGGTATAAACTAGCTAACTTTTCACCCTTTCATAAATGGAGAGCCTCTAAGTCTTTTTTTTGGAGTTATTTTTTAGGGATGATATTGATAATTCTGGGAACAGTTTACAAAGTACCTCTTTTAAATAGAATTGGAATAAATATTCAAGTTTTTTTTACAGTAGTATTTTTGATTTATGGGCTTTCTTTGACCAGTTTTATATTGGAGCGGTTTAAAATTAAAAATTTTTTAAGGTGGGTTGTGTATATTCTGGTGTGCTTTCAACCCCTTTTATCCCAAATTGTTACCTGGG
The DNA here is from genome assembly GCA_022013755.1 of Candidatus Atribacteria bacterium. Classification (GTDB taxonomy): domain Bacteria; phylum Atribacterota; class Phoenicimicrobiia; order Phoenicimicrobiales; family Phoenicimicrobiaceae; genus Sediminicultor. The sequence goes on from JAKLPU010000036.1 coordinate 6,030, forward strand.
CAGCCATGTTAGATATATGGATAGATTTTAGAAGATTAATTACCGCCAGAAAAGAATAATTTAGTATCTCGTATATCGAAAAAAAATAATAATGTATAATACGTAGGGGCAGACCTTGTGTCTGCCAGTAATGCGTAATTAGTAGAGGCACGGCGTGCCGTGTCTTCTTGTGCTGAAAATAATCGACTAATAAAATATTGCTAAAAGCAGTAGAAGAATTTATAATAAATAAAGAATAGAGTAGGGAGGCTTAAAATATGAAAATAATTTTGAAACAAAATATGGAAAAAATTGGACAAGTAGGAAATGTAGTAGAAGTAAGCGACGGCTTTGCCCGTAATTTTTTAATTCCCCAAGGTAAAGCAATTTCTTTTACCGCAAGCAATTTTAAACAAATAGAATATTTAAAGAAACGAGAAGCAGAACAAAGAGAGGGAGAGTTAAAGGAAGTCAATAAATTAGCAGTAAAAATTAATAATATCTCCCTGGAAATTAAAGTTAAAGCTGGGGAAGAAGGAAAGCTTTTCGGTTCTGTAACCAGCAAAGATATTGTAGAAGCTCTGTTAAAGGAACATGGAATTGAATTAGATAAAAAGAAACTTAATTTAAAAGAATCCTTAAAAAGATTGGGTGTTCATATTGTACCAGTTAACTTATATAAAGATGTAACTCCTCAGATTAAAGTTAATTTAATTTCTGATTCCGCATCTGAGCAGGAAACAGAGGAAATAAAAGAAAAATAGATTCGTATCTCGTATATTAGCGTATAGCGTATAGCGTTTAGCGTATACATTTAGTTAGCTGGTTACCTGGTTAGCTAGTTAAGAAAATAAAAGATAAAAATCAGTAGTCAGGAGCCAGAATCCAGGAGCCAGTGGACATAGAAAAACAGTTATAAGTAATATATGACAAGTAAATAGTTATACGTTACAGATTACAGATTTTTTCTCTTTTTGTCATTTAAATCCGAACGCAATACGCAATACAATATACGAAAAAAGTGTTTTAAGTTTTTAGCTAAATTGATATAAGCATTTTTTAAATTTGAAACTATACGCTAAACGCTGTACGCTATATTATATACTAACGACTATTCACTATCGACTATTTAATACGGAGTTAAAAAATGGAATTAGGCAGGAATCCTCCTCAAAATATTAGTGCAGAACAGGCTGCTTTAGGTTCAATGTTGCTTCAGGAAGATGCTATTTTGCACGGTGTGGATATTTTAAGACCTGAAGATTTTTACAAAAAAGCTCACCAGAATATTTTTAAATGTATTCTTGAACTGTTTGAAAAGAGCAGGGGTGTTGATTTAGTTACTCTAACCGAGGAATTAAATAGGAAAAATTTATTAGAAGAGATAGGGGGAGTTACCTATCTAACCAATCTAATTAATAGTGTCCCTACTGCAGCAAATATTGAGCACTACATCAAAATTATCGAAGAAAAATCTATTTTGCGTAACTTAATTAATAATGCTACTAAAATTGTTTCTATGGGTTACGAAGAAAAAGAAGATGCTAAAATTTTGCTGGATAAAGCAGAGCATTTGATCTTTGAGGTTTCAGAGAGAAATTTAGGGCAGTCTTTCGTTCCTATTAAGGAGATACTTCAGGATAGTTTTGAGAAGATTGAAAATCTATATCATAGAGATGAATTTATTACCGGGATTCCCAGTGGATTTGACGAATTTGATGATATTACTACCGGGTTTCAGCCCTCCGAGCTTATTGTTATTGCTGGTAGGCCTGGGATGGGTAAAACAGCCTTTTGTATGAGTATTGCCCAGTATATCGCAGTCTCAAAAAATATACCGGTAGCCCTTTTTAGCTTGGAAATGTCAAAATCTCAATTAGTTCAAAGGATGCTTTGTTCAGAGGCTCGAGTTGATGCCCATAATTTGAGAAAGGGACGATTAGCAGAATCAGATTGGCCCACCCTTTCTATGGCAGCAGGTCGATTAGCTTCTGCTCCCATTTTTATTGATGATACAGCCGGGATTACTTGTTTAGAAATTAGGGCTAAAGCCAGGAGATTAAAAGCCCAACATGAGCTTGGTTTAGTAATAATAGATTATTTGCAGCTTATTACAAGTTCTGGCAGAGTAGAAAATAGGCAACAGGAGATTTCAGAAATTTCTCGTTCTCTTAAAGGTTTAGCGAGAGAATTAAATGTTCCGATAATAGCAGTTTCC
>JAKLPU010000037.1:0-3301 GCA_022013755.1 Candidatus Atribacteria bacterium
TAAAACTGCCGGTAGTAAAAAAGACAAAAACTGGCTATTCTACCAATGCGGATGTACTTAATACTTTAGCTCCCCAGCACAAGGTTGTGTCTTTCATTCTGGAATATAGAGAATTAGGCAAGTTAAAGAATACTTATATCGATAAATTACCCTTTTTGGTTAATAGTAAAACCAAGAGGATACATACTTCTTTTCATCAAACTGTTACTTCTACCGGAAGATTAAGCAGTAGTGAGCCTAATCTTCAAAATATTCCCATTAGAACCGAAATGGGGAGAGAAATTAGAAAAGCTTTTATCGCAGAGGAAGGGCTTGTGCTCCTATCCGTAGATTATTCTCAGATAGAGTTGCGTATTTTGGCTCATCTCTCTCGGGATGAAAGTTTGCTTAATGCTTTTAAAAATGATGAAGATATCCATGCTCATACTGCCTCGGGAATATTTAACCTTGATCAAAATATAATTAGCGAGCAGATGAGAAGAATGGCTAAGGTAATTAATTTTGGTATTATTTATGGAATGAGTAGTTATGGGTTAGCAGGCAATTTGGGGGTAGGGAGAGAAGAAGCCGAAAAATATATTAATAATTATTTTTTTAGATATCAAGGTGTAAAAAAATATATTGAAAGGGAGAAAGAAGAAGCTCGAAAGAAGGGCTATGTATTAACTCTATTAAATCGAAGGAGATATTTGGAAGGCATAAACAGTAAAGATAGAAAAATCCGTGAATTTAATGAGAGAATTGCTATTAATGCTCCAATTCAAGGAAGTGCAGCTGATTTAATAAAATTAGCTATGATTAAAATAGATGAATCCTTTAAAAAAGAGCGATTTAAAAGTAGATTACTACTCCAAATACACGATGAATTAATATTTGAGATTTACCAGCCAGAGTTAGAAAAAGTCAAGTCCATTATTAAAGAGATTATGGAACATAGTTTAGAACTTTCTGTTCCTATAAAAGTAAATTTGAAGACGGGTAATAATTGGGCAAATTTAAACTAGCGTAGAGCGGGTAGCGTATAGCGTAGAGAATAACTTGTATCTCGTGCAAACTAGCGTATAGCGTTTAGCGTAGAGCGTATAGTTAGAAAAGAGGGAATCAGATTAGAATTGACCGGGTAAATTGCAGATTATTAAATTAAATTTAATTGGTAAATTGGTCAATAGGTCAATTAGTAAATTATAAACACTTGTATTTTGCTAATCCAAAACTATACGCTAAACGCTGTACGCTATACGCTAAGCTTATATACTAACGACTATTCACTATTCACTAATTATGGAGGAATCATGGTATTAATTGTTGGTCTTACTGGCGGAATTGTAGGCGGTAAAAGTACAGTAGCATCAATGTTTAGAGATTTAGGAGCTAAGATTATTAATGCTGATATACTTGGCCATAGCGTAATTTTACCATACAAACCTGCCGGGAAGAAAATAGTTAAATTATTTGGGGAAGATATTTTGAGAAATGACCTGACTATTGATAGAGAAAAATTGGGTAAAATAGTTTTTGCAGATCAGGCTCTCTTAAAAAAATTAAATGAAATTACTCATCCTGAAATAATAAAGTTGATTAAAAAAGAGATAAATATGGCAAGAAATAAAACTCATAACCAGGAAAAAATATTAGTTATAGATGCTGCCTTAATCTATGAAGCTAAGATAGATAGATTAATGGATAAGATAATAGTTGTATATATAGATGAAGATGAGCAGGTAAAGAGATTAATTGAAAGAAACAATTTATCCAAAGATGAAGCCTCACAGAGGGTAAAATCGCAAATACCAATGAAAGAAAAAATTAAAATGGCTGACTATGTGATAGATAATAATGATACGTTAGATAAAACGAAGGAACAAGTAGAAAAGATTTGGCAGAGTCTCGTATCTCGTTATTAGCGGATAGCGTTTAGCGTAGAGCGTAGAGTTAAGAAAGAAGAAGACAAAATGCAAAGACCAGAATAAAATTGTATTTCGTATATAGTATACCGAAAAGAAATAAAAAATAAATTAATTCAGTTTCCATTGCGAGAAAAAGCGAAACAATCTCGAAAGCGGGAATCCAGGGGTGAAAAATAAGAAAAGTAAGATGGATTCCCATTTCCATGGGAATGACATAAAGAGATAAGAAATGACATTAAAAATTTATTAAAAGAAATAGGTAGCATATTATATAAAATGATTTAACCTATACGCTAAACGCTGTACGCTATACGCTAAAAAAAGGGGTGAATATAATGAGCCTTGCTGAAACTATTAAAGTTGCTCGAGGAGAGGAAAGAGCAGATCTATTATTAAAAAATGGGAAGATAATTAATGTTTTTTCCGGAGAAATATATACTTCCGATGTTGCAATTTATAAAGATATGATTGTAGGGTTGGGGGAAGGATATGACGCTGATAAGGAAATAGATATTTCTAATTGTTATCTATCTCCTGGATTTATAGATGGCCACATTCACTTAGAAAGTTCTATGGTTAAAATTTCAGAATTTGCTAAGACTGTAGTGCCAAAGGGGACAACTTCAGTGATTATTGATCCTCACGAAATTGCCAATGTATTGGGTTTAGAAGGTATCAGATATATGTTGGAATCCAGCAAATATAACCCCTTAAATATTTTTATGATGCTTCCTTCTTGTGTTCCTGCTTCATCTTTAGGAACTTCCGGAGCAAACCTTAGTGTAAATGATTTATTTCCCCTTTTAGACGAAAAATGGGTTTTAGGGTTGGGAGAGATGATGAATTTTCCGGGAGTTCTAAATCAAATTCCTGAAGTTTTAGATAAAATAGTAGTATTTTCAAAAAAATGCATTGACGGTCATGCTCCCAATTTATCCGGCAAGGATCTTTGTGCCTATATTTCTGCTCAAATCAGATCTGACCATGAATGTACTACAGTAGAAGAGGCTAAAGAAAGATTGAGATTAGGTATGTATATTATATTGAGAGAAGGGTCAGTTACTCGAAATTTAATCGACCTTTTACCACTTATAAATCCTGATAATTCCCGGAGATGTTTCTTTTGTTGCGATGACCGTCACCCCAAAGATTTAATTGAAGAGGGGCATATTAACTATATTATAAAAACTGCTATAAAGAAGGGCATAGATCCTGTTACCGCTATAAGGATGGCCACCATAAATACTACTGAATATTTTAGACTAAGAAATTTAGGTGCAATTGCTCCTGGTTACGTGGCTAATTTGGTTGTTTTTGATAATTTTAAAGATTTTAATATCCTTAAAGTTTTTAATAATGGAAAATTGGTTGCCGAAAACGGAGAGTTAGTAGAA
>JAKLPU010000038.1:0-3839 GCA_022013755.1 Candidatus Atribacteria bacterium
AGGTAGAATTGGTTAAGGATATATCTTGATTACTTAAGACCAGTTTTAGTTTTGAAATTACTTTATCTGCCACCCCCAGGGAGATAGCGTAAACCAGATAATGCTCCCAAACTACTATAGAAGGGATTTCGTAATCCTGCATATTGCTAAAATGTAATAAGAATTGTTTAAATGCCCTCCATTTGGTATATTCATTAATTCCCGTTTGAGTCTTTTTTCTTATCAATGCACCATAGATTATCATCCCAAAGCCAGTGAAGATGACAGCAAACAATAAGGGTATAATAAAAAACAACTGCGCTTTTAACAGGGCTCCCAGGGCAAACAATAAAAATATTCCGGCAAACTCCATTAAAACTACCTTACCTGCAGTCTTCAATCCTTCTTTCGATTGGCCGAAATAATTATATTTTTTAAATTCCTCTCCCACTTTTTTCACCCATTTATTATAATTGTTCCGAAAACTGCTCTGGGTTCTTGATGCCTTAGCATAATCTTTTATCTCTTTTAAAGTAACACTCGCTCCATTACTGATAGAATAAAAAAGCCAATGGATCAAATACGCTTCATGTTCTTTTAAATTGCCGGATTCACTTTCAATTAATACAAATTTATAATCTTTTTTTCTTCCTGATTGAATTTCTTCGATCTTTAAGTATTTTTTACGCACCAAGTCCATCAAAGTTGCCATAATATCTTTACTGCCCACCCCCTGGATACTCATTAATTTACTCAAGACTGCCGGTGTAATATCCTGAGGTAATTCACGGTAATAATCCATTTCAACCTCTGGTTTAAGCTCTCTATCATATTTAAAATAAAGTCGAATAGCCAGGAATATATTATATAACACTACCAATGGAATTAATAAGATAGCTATTAGGTTGAAACTTTTCCCTCGATCTGCTTTTTTAGCCCATTCTAATTCCTCTTTCATTATTTCAGCAAATTTATTCTGGTTAATTATTTTACTACTATCAGGAATCATACTGGTAGGGAATAAAATTCTTGCTTCCACCATTTCCCCTGAAGACAATCTAAAAACCTCATATACTATCTTTCCGTCCTCCCGGATAGATACTTTTCCAGCTAGTGGGCCATGTCCAAATACTTTTAGTTCTTCTGCTGAGACTTCTGCTGCCGGGAGCTCTACTTCTATCTTAACGTGGCCGATAGGGGAAGTATTGGATTCATCAAAAAATTTCCAGTAAAATTCTGCGGTGTCATTGTATAAAGCTGCAACATTTTTTAACTGGTATTCCAGCAAAAATAATTTTCTTTCATTGCTGGATTGAGCATAAATTTTATAAGTTACCATATCCCCTCTAATACTTTGGTCATAATTTAATTCTTTATCTGTGGGGAAATATTCGGAAGCTTTAAAATACTGCAGCCCATCCGACCCTTTAATTCCTATAGTTCTTATTATGCCATTAAAATCGCCATCAAAATTATATTCAAAAATTTCGCTTACCTGAATATCACCATTTTCTAATATCTTCACCTGGGCTTGATAATCAGTTATTTCAAAACTCCGCTCCGCGTAAGTAATAAAAGTAGCAAAAGAAAATAATATAATAATCAATAAAGCAAAACCCGTCATTAACTTTGCTTTTATTTTAACCACCCCCCTAATCGCTTTTAAGTTGATGCAAAGAACCGTTCCCTGAATTACGCTTATTTAAGCTATTTATTCAAAAACCCTACCACCAACTATTGCAGCGGCGATAGGGTTTTTGGATTTAAACTAAATTTTCACTTTTCAGGGTAGAGCAGGAACTAAGATATTTTGTCCGGGGAGAACTAATCTGGGATTTTTTAAGTTATTAATTTCATTTAATTCTTCCCAGGTGAGGCCATATTTTTTAGCAATCGCCCATAAGTTGTCTCCTGTTTGTACCACATAAGTAGAAACTTTCAATACTCCTTCATCGATGAGTTCGAAAACGTTCAGTGCTTTTACATTTAATGTCCTGCCATCTTCGGAAGTTGGGATAGATAATTCTCCTTTTCTTACCATATCGAAAATGACTTCTTTAAAAGGAGATTCAAGGTCAACTCCGGTTATCTTCCAGTTGTTATCGACTGTGGGAGCTAATACCCCACCTTTTTCTTCTTGAACATATTTTACAATCATAGCTTGAATTCTACCAGCATCCTGTAGAGTCTCATAGGAATCATAATATCTATCATCCATAGTTACCAATCCTAATCCTAGCAATGTTCCAAAACGATAATTATTCAAAGAAAGTCGGTAGATTCTGTTATCATCTAAAGGTTTACCGTTATATAGTATATTTTCCACCCGTTCTCCCGCTGGTTTAGAGAGATTAACCTCATAAGTCATCCCGGAAAACATGTCATAGTTGTAACCGCGAATATCAGGGTTGAAACTGATGGTAATATCTCCTTCCTTATAACTGTTGTAATAACTTGCTGACCATTCCATATACTTTTTCAAGTTTGCACCGGTAATCTTTGTTCCTACCAGGGTGTTGGGATATAAGTAAATAAAGGCTACATCTTTCTTTTTAAAGGGACCTTTTGATAAGTTTGAGCCGAAATTAAAGAGCGCTGCTGAAGATACGTCTGCTTCGGTATAAAACATTTGCACTTCATTAATTAAATCAATTACCGAAGTATCTTCTAATTGAGAAGTAGGCATAGTGGTTATTTTGGCTTCTCCGGTGATATAATCAGGAGTGGCAATAAAATCAGCGCTAATCTCTCCTACTATTAAATTGGCATCAGCAATCGATTCATCATGTACAAATTTAAATTTTGCTAAAACTTCTTCGTCCTCTTTTACTTGTTTAGTTTCAAGATTTTCTGTAACCACTTCCACTACTTTCCACTTATCATCTGTTTTTTCCAATTTGATTGCTGCTTTGGCTAAAGCCCATCCCCACTTTCCTGGTTCAATTATGTGCACTCCGTTTGTTACTTCATTATATTTTGAATGGGCGTGTGCGGCAAAGATTACCGAAAATTCCGGACAGGCTTCAGCGATTGTTTTTGAGCCTTCATAACCATGTTCCCCATCCGGACCTAAGTGGAATGCTCCAATCAGGACATCATATTTGCCCTCAAGTTCCGCAATAACCTTTTTAGATTGCTCTACTGTGCCGGGAAAAGTTAATCCTTCAAAATGTTCCGGAGCGCTCGCTTCCCACAGAGTAACGTGAGGTGGAGTCATACCCACGATAGCAACCCGCACGTCATTAACCTCAAAAATTTCGTAAGGTTTAACAAAATAAGTTCCGTCGGTCTTTAAGATATTAGCGGATAAAACTGAATTTTTAAAAGTTGCTACATTTTTTTCTAAAAAAGCTTTCTCATAATTGAACTCATGGTTTCCGATAACCCATACATCATAATCAAGAAAATTTAATCCCTCGATCATGGGATGCACCGGCAGATCATTGAATAAATCCGCACTGTTGTCCTGAACCGTATCTCCACAGTCAATTAAAAGTGCATTAGGGTCAATCACCCTTTCCTGTTTTACCAGGGTGGCAATTTTTGCAAGTCCGGTGTCATCGTCATACGAATCAATAGCATACTCATAGGGGTAAATGCGTCCGTGTAGATCTGCAGTTTCTAAAATAGTAACGGTTGTAGTATCTGCAGCAAAAACACACGAGAAAAGTAAGCCAAAAACTAAAGTCAAGGTCAGTAAAATCGATAGTACTTTGAATTGTCTTTTCATCTTAAAAATCCTCCTTTTATATTTTATATTTTTTAATTTTTGTGCCTAAGGATCATCCCCGGTCACACTTTATATATTATTTTATATATTCGATAGAACATTCTAAAAATCCTTTTTTTTATTTAAAATA
>JAKLPU010000039.1:0-9974 GCA_022013755.1 Candidatus Atribacteria bacterium
AAGCTTAAGCCGGGGATGACCATTATTGAGGCAACTTCCGGGAATACCGGAATTGGCTTAACTTTAGTGGGAGTACAGAAAGGCTATAAGGTTATTTGTGTGATGCCGGAAAATATGAGCGAAGAACGGAAGAAAATAATTCAAGCCTTTGGGGGAGAGATTATCTTTACCTCAGCTAAAGGGAGCCTGCCCGGAAGCATAAAAAAGATGCGCGAGATTACCGAAGCAGAACCGGAGAAATATTTTGTTGCTGATCAATTTGTAAATCCCCATAATCCTGAAATTCATTATCAGCAAACCGCACCTGAAATCTGGAAAGAAATGAATGGAAAAGTAGATGTCTTTGTAGCTGGAGTAGGAAGCGGGGGAACCCTTCAGGGGATTGGAAAATTTTTAAAAGAAAAAAATCCTAAAGTAAAAATTGTAGCAGTGGAGCCAAAAAACAGTTCTGCCTTATTAGGGCATGAACCAGGCCTTCACCAGATTCAGGGGATCGGTGACGGATTTATCCCTGCTGTCCTGGATGTAAAACAGGTAGATATGGTATTTACGGTTACTGATGAAGAAGCTATTGAAACTACTCGCCAACTTTCTAAAGAAGAAGGACTGCTGGTGGGTACCTCATCGGGGGCTAATGTCTTTGCTGCTTTACATGTAGATAATGGGCGAAACCGGGTGGTGACTATACTGCCTGACCGGGCAGAAAGGTATTTCAGTACCGCCCTCCTTTAGCTCTCATTAGTTTGTTAAAGGACTGTCCTCTGACAAGTTTTGTTTCAGTATTTTTAAAAATATCTCCACTAATTTAGGTTCAAACTGACTTCCGCTTCCTCGTTTAAATTCCTGGATAGCTGCTTCTTCGGTTAGGGCTTTACGATAGGGTCGGTCGGATTTCATGGCATCATAGGCATCGGCTACGGCCAGGATGCGGGCACCTAAAGGAATATTTTCCCCGGATAATCCATCAGGATAACCTTTACCGTTGTGCCATTCGTGATGGTGTCTGATTAATGGCCTGATTGGTTGTAATAATTCTATGGGTTTTATAATGCCTTCGCCAATAAGGGGATGTTTCTTTATTTCATCGTATTCCTCGCCGGTTAAACCATTAGGATTATTTAAAACAGTTCCTCTCACTCCAATTTTTCCGATATCGTGCAGGATTGCGGCATATCTTAATGATTCTTTTTCTCCTTCTTGCAGTTCCAGTTTCTGAGCAATCAATACTGTATATTTCATAACTCTTTCCGAATGACCATGAGTATAAGGGTCTTTCGCTTCTATAGCCTGCGCCAATGCTTTTACTATTTCGAAATAACTGTCCTGAATTTTTTGATATAAGCGTGCATTATTAATAGCGACCGCCGCCTGTTCAGAAAAAGATTTAAGCAAGTTTATTGTATCAGTTGTAAACGAAGTGTTATTATCTAAATTTATTACTCCTTTTACTTCCCCTTCTATGATTATCGGAACCATTAGAAGCTGTTTTAACTTATAATCTATCTCTGCTTTTATTGAAAAACGTTTGTCTTTTTTTAAATCCTTGATATATAAGGATTTCTTATTCTTAACTACCCAACCGATGGTATTTTCGTCTTTAGCAAAGGTAACCTCGCGAATGATCTTTTCACTCAGATTATAAGCCGCTTTAATGAAAAAAATATTCTTTTTTTCATCTAAAAGCATAACTGAACCTCTATTTGCACCACTTGTCTTCACCGAAAAATCTAATATAACCTTCAAAATGTTATTTAATTCTAATGTTGAACTGATAGAGCGGGAAATCTGGTAAAGTATGGATAACCGGTCTTTAGATTTTTTTAACTCATCAGTTTGTAATTTAACTTTATCTTCTAACTTATTACTCAATTCTTCTAATTTTTTTTTGGTTTGTGCTAATTCATCATTTTTCTGTTTTAACATCTGAGCAAAATCTTTACCAGTAAGAAAAATAAATATAAATACTAAGCTTATCACTAAAATCGTACCTATAATATATTGGATATCTTTATAAAGATAGGGGGTAAATTTAATAATTTCTTTATGTGGGATATAACCTAAATATTCCAGAAAAACTATCAAGCTAAAAAGAGTAATAGCCATAAAGGTGATAATTAAACCTTCTTTGGGGGCAGATAAAAGACTTACATAAAGGATGGTAAAAACATAAAAAATGGCTCCAATCCATAGAACACCCCCTGTGTAGTAAAAGACCCCAGTCATAAATAACAAAGCTATAATATAATGGATAAAATCTACTTTTTTTAATGTTTTAAGGCGAATTTTTCTTTTTTTTAAAATGTATTGAGATAAATAGCTTAAGATAAACCAGCTTAAAATTAGAATATAAATTTCATTATAAATGTGAATATGGAAAAAATATTTTAAAATTAAAGTTGTAATAAAAAAAAATGTTAAAACAATACACCTATAAGTAAAAACAGTTATTAGTTTTGCTTTTATATTTTCAAGCTCTTCGGATTTAGGATTTTGATTGAAATTGATAGTTCCACCACCTACTTTTTTTATAAAACTCTGGTTGGGTAATTTATTTTTACATATTATTAATTAATTGTTACGAGTTTCTTTTAGATAAATATGTTTTCTCTAAAATAAAAAAAGTTGGTAGTCTGGCGGTCATAGCATTAAAATGCCTAAGACCCATAACTTTGCGTCCTACCCTTTCGGATAGTTTGCCTTTTTCAACTTTATAAAATACTTTATAAAATAGTTGTTAAATTAAAAAATATCCCTTATAATGTATATTCCCCATATCCACTAAATTTAGACATAATTTTGTAAATTTTTTATATCTCCTTTATTTAAAACACTTGGAATAATTGGATGCATCAAGATGTCAAATGTTGAGACTCCTCTGATTCTGACTTTCTTCAAAAGTCCTTCATTGTAAATAGAAAAGGAAAAACAAATAAATAGGGATTTGTAAGAGGTATTTCAAAATTAAATTAAAAATAAAAAAATATCAAAATTATACAGCTATTAGTAAGATCAATTATTAGTCTTTCTTTTATATTATTAAATTCTTCGTTTTTAAGATTTTGGGTTAGATTGGTAATTATCCATTCTCCTTATTTTAATTTTTAAGTAGAATTCCATATAATAAGACATATACTACACATTTTATAAAAATCCTTCTTTCTTATCAATATTTTCTGAAATTTTGTCAGTTATCAATTAATTGGGTATAAAATGCGAGGAATACATTAACTTTACAAATATAATTTATTGGTATTATAATATTAACAAAATATTAAAAAAATTCATTAATAAAATAGGGAGTAATCAAATGAAAAAGATTAGATGGGGTGTCCTGAGCACCGCCAGAATTGGTACTGAAAAGGTAATTCCCGCTATGCAATTGGGCGAGTATTGCACGGTTACCGCCATTGCTTCACGCCAATTGGAAAAGGCACAGGCAGCAGCCCGTCAATTAAGCATAGAGAAAGCTTATGGTTCCTACGAAGAACTACTGGCCGACCCCGACATCGATGCTGTTTACCTTCCACTTCCCAATCATCTGCATGTACCCTGGGCCATCAAAGCACTGAATGCCGGTAAACATGTTTTGTGCGAGAAACCCATTGGCTTAAGTGCGGCCGAAGCTCGGATATTGCTGGACACTGCCAGGAAATTTTCCTGGCTAAAGGTTATGGAAGCATTTATGTATCGGCACCATCCGCAGTGGCAGTGGGCAAAGCAAAAGGTTAACGAAGGAAAGATAGGCGAAGTGCGGACGATTCAATCATTTTTCTCCTACTACAATACTGACCCCGATAATATTCGCAACAAAGCTGATACCGGCGGAGGGGGACTGATGGATATCGGTTGTTACTGTATTTCTCTTTCGCGGTTTATCTTTGTGGCTGTACCCTGGCGGGTCTGCGGTATTATGGAAGAAGACCCAAATATGAAAGTTGATCGTCTGACTTCTGGCATACTGGAGTTTAGCAGTGGTATTTCCACATTTACCTGTGCGACCCAGCTGGTACCTTACCAGCGAGTTAATATCTTTGGCACCAAAGGGTGGATTGAAATCGAAATACCTTTCAATGCCCCCTCTGACCGGCCGTGCAAAGTATGGTATGGAGATGGTAATAGGATTGAAGAGATTGTCCTGGAAGTATGCGACCAATATACGATTCAGGGAGACTTGTTTTCCCGGGCAGTGCTGGAAGATAGAGATGTCCCGGTACCGCTCGAAGATGCTGTGGCGAATATGCAGGTGATCGAAGCAATCATCAGCAGTGCCAGGAGTAGAAGTTGGGTTAACATTGAGACAAGCACTACCGCTTAATCCAATTCATCCGTCCCACTTCCCAAATCTCTTACACCTTCATCCAAAAACCAACAACTGAAAACTTTTTTCTAAAAAAAGAAGGATTTTGCGTCACCTTTGTAGAACTTTAACTATAGTATTTAAAGAATATTAAACAGGTAAATTAAAGGAGGAAAAAATCCTATGGAAAATAAAGAAGAGCGCCGTTCCAGAAAAGAACGAAGATCAGGAAAAGACCGCAGAAAATTTAATAACCCGAATTACAAAGGATCTGAACGAAGAAGCGGCCAGGACAGAAGAACCGACGAAGACAGAAGAAAATCCGAGAAATAGCACAATGTCACGGGGGGGGGTCCCCTTGACAAAAACAATTCATAAGTAAAAATATAAAGGTGGTAAAATGAAATACAGGAATGTCCGGGAAATATCAATGAGCCTTATTCCCATAGCGGCCTTTCTTCTTGCACTATTAATTGGGACAATTATGATCGCCTTTCTCGGAGTAAACCCCCTGATTGCTTACCAGGCCCTGCTCAAGGGAGCGTTTGGGAGTACGAATGCTATAGCGGACACAGTAGTCAAGGCAACCCCCTTGCTTTTTGTAGGGCTGGGAATCTGCATTGCCTTTCGTGCCGGCGTATTAAACATCGGTGGGGAGGGCCAGCTTGTAGCCGGGGCTCTTTCTGCAACCATAGTTTGTCTTAACTTTCCAGATTTACCAGGCTGGATACTAATTATACTTGCTTTATTTGTTGGACTCCTCTGCGGAGCAATATGGGCAGGAATTGCCGGATTTCTTAAAGCTTATTTTAAAGTAAACGAAATTCTGAGCACCATCATGCTGAATTATATTGCAGCCTATGGGATGAATTATCTTCTTCGCGGACCAATAATGGACCCGCTCCAGATAGAACTTGGCTCCTTCATCCCCCAAACTACCCGTTTAACTCATGTAGTTGATCTTCCCCGTCTTATTCCTACCCGCCTGCATTTTGGAACAATAGTGGCAGTTGTTTTTGCTATTCTGGTATATATTTTTCTCTGGCGGACGACAATAGGGTTTCGTATCCGCATGATAGGTCAAAATATACAAGCCTCGCGAGCTTCCGGAATTAATGTACAAAAATATATGGTTCTTGCTTTTGTCTTGAGCGGTGCGTTAGTAGGGTTAGGCGGAGCAATTGAAGTGTTAGGAGTTCATCACCGGCTGTTTACCGATGGTTCTGTATCGGGTTTTACCGGTAGTGCGGGCTTTAACGGGATTGTGGCTGCCTTGTTTGGACAGCTTCATCCTATCGGAACAATACCGGCTTCCCTGTTATTGGGAGCACTTCTTACCGGAGCAAATAAGATGCAGAGAGTAGTGCAAATACCTTCTGCTTTGATTGGTGCTTTGAACGGTCTGATTGTGCTCTTCGTAGTAGGAAGCGAGTATCTGCGCCGTAGTCAGACTCAGCGGATGGAGCGAACTACAGACACGAAATACAATTCCAAAAATAAAAATAAAAGGGAGAGCCAATAATGGAAGCAATTATTATCGGGATAGCAAAATCTGCAATTCGTCTTGCAACACCATATCTCTATGCTTCCATCGGAGAAACAATAGGGCAGTTAAGCGGTGTCCTTAATCTTGGGGTAGATGGTGTTATGCTTATGGGAGCCTTTAGCGCCTTCTATACGGTTCTTAAGACCGGTAATCTTTGGCTTGGTTTATTGGTGGCAATAGTGGTCGGAGCGATATTTGGCCTCTTGATTGCCTTTATTAATGTTACCTTAAAGGCCGAACAGGGGATCAGCGGGATCGGGGTTTATATATTCGGTCTGGGATTAAGCAGTCTTTTATTCAGCACTATGGTAGGAACAGTTCAAACGGTGAGCGGTTTTTCCCCTTTGTCTATCCCCTGGCTTTCTAACATTCCGATTGTGGGCGAAATCTTTTTCCGTCAAAATATCCTGGTGTATGGTGCATTTGCCCTGATTCCTCTTGCCTGGTTTATATTGAACAAGACCCCTTTAGGTCTTAGTATTCGAGCTGTGGGGCAGCACCCGGAGGCAGCCGATTCACTGGGGGTTAGTATTGTGCGTATCCGTTATTTTACGGTAGTATTAGGTGGGATGCTCTCGGGAATTGCCGGTGCATCTCTCTCTATTGCACTGCTTAATGTATTTCAGCAAAATTTAACTAATGGGATGGGCTTTATTGCCGTGGCACTGGTATATTTTGGAGCCTGGCGTCCGACAACTGTTCTCACCGGTGCGCTTCTATTCAGCACCGTAAATGCTATTCAGATATGGGTTCAAGTACATGGTATTAATATTCCCTCTGATTTTACCTTGATGTTGCCCTATATTGTTACTATTGTGGTACTTGCGGCAATGGCTAAACGCCGTATATATCCACCTGCGGCATTAAACAAACCCTTCGAGCGGGGGGAATAATTGAAGAGGAGGTGATTAATAAAATAAAAGCTTTTAGAATAATAAGAGTTTTTCTGTATTTGTATCATAGTATAAAAAATTAGGAGGATAAAATGATGAAGATGAAGAAAATTATAGTAATTCTTACTCTAATAAGTATATTTGTATTGTCGCTTGGGTTCGGAGCAAGCGCAGAACCCTTCCGGGTAGCATTTATTATGCCAAGCGCTATTAATGATTTTGCCTGGAGCCAGAGTATGTATGAAGCTCTGCTTACCATTCAAAAAGAGATGGGCAAGGAAAATTTTGAGTTTGTTTATTCGGAGAGCATGTTTATAGTATCGGACGCTGCTGCTGCTATTCGAGACTACGCCAGCGAGGGATATAATCTGGTAATTGCCCATGGTTCGCAGTATGGTGCCTCTTTAACGGATATTGCTCCTGATTTTCCTGATACGAGCTTTGCCTGGGGGTCTACCGCAAATGTCTTTACTGATCTTGGAATTACTAATATATTTGCTTACGAACCTTTATCTGAACAAGGCGGCTATGTTAACGGTGTCCTGGCAGCAAAACTTTCCAAGAGTAATATTTATGGAGTAATCGGCCCCATTGAAACCGGTGATGCCAAACGTTATACCGAAGGTTTTAAGGCAGGTATAAAATCGGTAAAGCCGGATGCTAAAGTAAATGTAACCTGGATTGGCTCATATAGTGATGTTGCCCTTGCATCTGAAGCAGCACAAACTCATATTGATGCTGGAGCAGATGTTCTTACCGGAACATCACAGATGACAGTCGGAGCAATCGGAGTAGCGAAACAGAGAGGAGCTCTCTGGTTCGGATATGATGTTGACCAATCTGCACTTGCCCCTCAGAATGTGGTCGCCAGTGTAGATGTTGTTTGGGCAATTGCGCTCAGACCGATGATTGAAATGATTAAGAAAGGAGAGAGAGGAGGTAAAATCTTTACTCTTAACTTGGCTAACGGTGGTCTTAAAATTATCGTAAATGATGAAGCACTTGTAGGTAAAACAATTGAAGATATAGTCAAAGGAAATATTGAGGTCAAATTAGAGAAGTAAAAAAAGATTAAGAGCATATTCATACGGAACGGAGCTCTGGTTTACATTTTAATATGAAAAAAGATATATCTCAAATAACAAATTTAACCAAAGTCGAAAAAGTAGAGATGCGGGGAATAGTTAAGCAGTTCCCGGGTGTGCTGGCGAATGACCGAATTGATTTTGATGTTCGTGCAGGAGAAGTTCATACCCTTCTTGGCGAAAACGGAGCCGGGAAAAGTACCCTGATGAAAATCCTTTATGGCATATATCACCAGGATAAAGGTGAAATTTATGTTAACGAAAAATTAGTTAACATTCGTTCTCCACTGGATGCAATTCGACTGGGGATTGGGATGGTGCACCAGCATTTTATGCTTGTACCCACCCTTACCGTAGCTGAAAATGTAGCTTTAGGGCTTCATTCCTCGCGGAAATATCTTCTTGACCTTGATGTTGTCTCAGAACGCATAAAAGAGCTCGCCAAAGTTCATGGTCTGTATGTTGACCCAAAGGCAAAAGTATGGCAACTCTCTGTAGGAGAGCAGCAGCGAGTAGAAATAATAAAAATCTTATATCGCGGAGCTTCTCTCCTTATCCTGGATGAACCGACTGCTGTTCTTACTCCGCAAGAGGTGGAAGAACTTTTTCATGTCTTGCGGAGTATGATAAACAGAGGATATTCTATTATTTTTATCAGCCATAAACTTCATGAAGTTCTATCACTGAGTGATCGTGTGACCATACTTCGTGACGGTAATGTGGTAAAGACTCTTCCTATTGCTGAAGTAACCAAAGAGAAACTGGCACGTCTTATGGTGGGAAGAGAAGTTCTTTTTCAGGTTGAACATCCTTCGGCAAAGCTCGGTAAAGTTTCCCTTGCCTTAGAAGGAATTTGGGTTCAGGGAGATGAGGACCTTCCTGCTCTACGGGGGATTGATCTTGAAATACACTCCGGCGAAATTCTGGGAATTGCCGGGGTCTCGGGAAATGGTCAAAGTGAACTTGCAGAAGTCATTGCCGGTCTGCGGAAACCTACAAAGGGCAAAGTGTTTATAAAAGGGACTGAGGTTACTAATTGGTCTCCTTCCCGGCTTCTTGAATATGGCCTCTCTTATATTCCCGAAGAACGAATGCGAGATGGCACGATACAGAAATTTACCGTAGAGGAAAACCTGATTCTTAAAGACCATATACACCAACCTTATACTGATGGAATATTTATGAATTTCAAAAACATTGCCCGGGAAAGCGAGCGTCTAATAAGTGACTTTGATATCAGGACTCCTTCCCGCTATACTTCCTTAAAAAGCTTATCCGGCGGAAATATCCAAAAATTAATCCTGGCAAGAGAACTCTCCCGAAAACCCGGTGTTCTGATTGCCTCACAACCTACGCGCGGTTTAGACGTCAGTGCGACGGAATATGTTCATCGTCAATTGATTGAACAGAGGACAAAATTAAAAACAGCAACTCTTCTTATTTCTGATGACCTGGACGAAATTTTATCACTCTCTGACCGGATTGCGGTTATTTACGAGGGCAAGATAATGGGAGTGGTAAAACGAAACGAAGTCAGTGTTGGAGAATTGGGAATGATGATGGGAGGAGTACATGCTCTCCCTCCATCTAAAAACCAATAACTTTTTCTTTTAAAAAAAAGGATTTTTAAAATTTTTGTTGTGTAATATACATGTAATAAAATTTACTGCCACTGTTTAATAGACAAAGCTTTGTACAATTTCTTTATTTTAGGAGATGTAAAAAAAATGAAAGATACGAAAAAGACCGAAGAACAACTCATTGCCGAATTAGCAGAATCAGAAGAAAAATATAGAATTCAGGTAGAAATGGCTACTGACGCTGTTTTTTTAGAGACAGTAGAAGGCCGCGTACTTGAATGTAATACTGCCGGAGCAAAAATGTTTGGCTATACCAAAGAAGAAATAGTCGGTTTAACTATTGCCGATTTAGTTTCTGAAGAGTTTGCCAAGATATTACCTAAAATTATTACCGAAAAAGAAACAACCTATGGTAAATTCGTATCACGTATAAGTAAAAAGAAAGACGGTACTATTTTCCCTACGGAAATTGCTACCAAGCTTATCAACATTGGAAATAAACCTAGACTTATAGTTTATATCCGTGATATCACCGAACGCAAGAGAGCCGAAAAGAAACGAAAATCATTACTA
>JAKLPU010000040.1:0-4922 GCA_022013755.1 Candidatus Atribacteria bacterium
GCGTCCAACCTGGGATGAATATTTTATGGAAATAACTGAATTAGTTTCCAAGCGTTCTACTTGTTTAAGAAGAAAAGTTGGAGCAGTAATCGTACAAGATAAGCGAATACTTACAACCGGGTATAATGGTGCACCCAGGGGGCTGCCTCATTGTTTAGAAATAGGATGTTTAAGAGAAATAAAAAAAGTTGCTTCCGGAGAAAGGCAGGAATTATGTAGGGGATTACATGCTGAACAAAATGCTATTGTGCAGGCTGCATTACATGGCTTAAGTATAAAAGGCAGCGTATTATATTGTACAACTCAACCTTGTGTTACCTGTGCTAAGATGATTATAAATTCAGGAATAAAGAAGATTGTTTATAAAGAAAAATACCCTGATGAATTAGCACGAAAGATGCTAAAAGAAGCAGGAGTAGTTGAGATTCATTATGAATAAAATAAAAATTGCTATGATTTTCGGAACTCGTCCCGAAACCATAAAGATATTTCCCATAATTTCACAAATAAAAAAATACCCCCATCTTATAGATTATAAAATCATAGTTTCTGGTCAACATCGGGAAATGTTAGATCAGATGTTAAAGATTTTTCAAATTAATCCTGATTATGATTTAAATATCATGGAAAAAGGTCAATCTTTATCAAATATCACTAATAATAGTCTTTTAGGTATTGAAAAAATATTAAAAAAAGAAAAGCCGTCTATGGTATTAGTGCAGGGTGATACTACTACTACCTTTACTGGAGCTTTAGCTGCTTTTTATCAGAAAATAAGAATAGGTCATGTAGAAGCTGGGCTTAGAACTAACAATAAATATTATCCTTTTCCCGAGGAGGTAAATCGTCATCTAACCAGTGTGCTAACTGATCTCCACTTTACTCCCACCAGAAAATCGTGTGAGAATTTGCTTTCTGAAGGAGTAAAAAGGGAAGATATTTTTATCTGTGGAAATACCGTAATAGATTCTCTGTTATTAATGATAAAAGAGAACTATAAATTTAGAGAACCTTTATTAAAAAATAAAAAAATATTAGAGAAAAAAATTATTTTAGTAACCATGCATAGAAGAGAGAATTGGGGAGAACCATTAAGGGAAACTTGCCGAGCAATAAATAAAATAATCGATGAACATTCTGATACATACGTAATTTTCCCTTTGCATAAAAACCCTGAAATAAAAAGGAATGTTAAGGAAATCTTGCAAAATAGAAAAAATATTCTACTTCTTGATGCTTTAGATTATGATGATATGATTAACTTAATGTCTAAATCATACATTATACTTACAGACTCTGGTGGAATACAGGAAGAAGCCCCTTCCTTGGGAAAGCCAGTATTGGTCTTACGGGATGAAACAGAAAGACCGGAAGCAGTTGAAGCAGGTATAGTAAAACTGATTGGAACTAATAAAGAAAGGGTTTATAGCGAAGTTAAAACAATATTAAACAATAAAGATAAATATATAAAAATGTCAAAAAGTATCAATCCTTATGGAGATGGAAAAGCTTCAGAAAGAATTGTTAAAAAAATACTATATAATTTTAATTTAATTGATCAATCTCCTGATGAATTTAAAGCAAAAAAGGAAAAACAGTAATTTAAAATTCACCAATGAACCACTTCTCCAATTCTGCAATTGGCCAATTCACCGATTCACCAGTTAATTAAGATAATTAGCCGTTTAATTGTGTAATGTATCACTTGTAATAAGTACTTGTTTTTATTATTTAGGAAATTTAATCTTATCACTCATTACTTATTACTGGTTACTGTATTTTATACGAGATACGAGATACGAACTGGGTTTCTTTCTTTTATTTTCTCCGCAATATACTATATACTAAATTATGTTATAATATTTCAGTTGAAAATATTATAGTGAGGACTACTCATTTGATCTTCAAATAACTAATGAACTAGATAACCAGCTAACCAACTAACTATCTGAGGTGATATATTTTTATGTTTCCTATTTGGGATGATGTACCAACAAAAAAATTTCCCTTAATAACAGTAATTTTAATTACACTGAATTTAATGGTATTTTTATATCAAGTATCCTTAGGTGAAAGGTTCACTGAATTTATCCATTCAATGGGATTGCTTCCTTTTGAAATTACTCATCATGTCGATCTTTTTCCTTCCGGTCCATCACCTATTTATTTAACTATATTTTCCTCTATGTTTATGCATGGCAGTATTGTTCACTTATTAGGAAATATGTTGTTTTTATGGATATTTGGAAATAATATAGAGGATTATTTAGGTAGAAAAAAATTTGTAATCTTTTATCTTATTTGTGGAATAGCCGCTGCTTTCACACAAATATTTTTTAATCCTGATTCTAGAGTACCAATGGTTGGAGCAAGTGGAGCAATAGCTGGCGTATTAGGTGCGTATTTGTTGCTTTATCCTCGAGCTAAAGTTACTACGGTGATTATTTTTGTTTTTTTTATTAGATTAATTAAAATTCCCGCAGTGGTAGTGTTAGGTTTTTGGATAATATACCAATTTTTATATGGTATATCTTCTTTAGCGGTTAGAACAGGAGAGGGTGGGGTGGCCTGGTTTGCTCACATTGGCGGCTTTATTTGTGGGGTTATTTTAATTAAATTATTTAAACCGTTTACTGAATAACGCACAGCGGATAGCGTAGATTAAAATTAGCGTACAGCGTACAGCGTATAGTTTAGGAAAGATGGAGTAAGAATTCAGGAGATAGAAGCCAAATTAGTATATAGTATATCGTATATCGTAAGAAATATAGAATCCAGTAGTCAGAATTTAGAATAAAAATAAGTCTAAACTAAAAAGTAAAAAATATCAGAATCTTTACGCGATGCTATATTACTATACGCTAAACGCTGTACGCTATACGCTAGTAGCATATACGATATACGAAATACGAGCAAAGATTGATAAATATATTTAAGTAAGTTATAATTTTAAAAATGTCGAAAAAATTAGTATAATAAAAAGGAAGGGATAAAATATGATAGGTACTGTTACCTTAAACCCTGCAATAGATGTAATTTTAGAGGTTAATAATTTAAAAATAAATCATTACAATAAAGTTTTAAATGTCCATACCACTTCTGGTGGTAAAGGGATAAATGTATCCAAAGCTGTTAGGGGATGTGGCAGAGAAACTATCGCTATCGGATTTTTAGGAGGCGGCAGAGGGAGAATGATAGAAGAAGAACTAAGAGAAATGGGCATAACTACTAATTTTTGGCACATCGAAGAGAAGACTAGAAGTAATACGATTATTTCAGATAAAAAAGCAGGGCAGCATACCTTATTAAGTGAAGCAGGACCTAAAATTACAGAATATGACTTAGAGATGCTAAAATCAATCTTTTATCGGGTTATGTCTCAATGTAGTGTAGTTACACTCTCTGGAAGTTTGCCTCGAGGCATTTCTGTAAATATATATGGTGATTTAATTTCTATTGCTAAGGAAAGAGGGGTAAAAACTATTTTAAATACTTCCGGAGAACAATTTATAAAAGGTTTAGAGAAAAGGCCCTTTTTAGCAAAACCTGACCTTCGAGAAAGCAATCGAGTTTTTGGAATTAAAATTGATAAGGAAAAAGATGCGATTAATGCAGCAAAAGAAATTGTACAGAGAGGAGCAGAAATTGGTGTAATTTCTCTGGAACAAGAAAAAGATATAATTGCTACCCGAGATAAAATATGGTTTGCAGAGACTAACTATCATGAAATCGTAAATTTAATCGGAGCAGGTGATGCCTTGATTGCAGGATTTGCAATTACCTTAACCGAAGAGGGGAAAAATCCTGAGGAAGCAATAAAATTTTCTATGGCCTGTTCTTTAGCCAGTGCCCTAAGAGAAGAAGAGGAATTTAGTTCAAGAGAAGAGGTAGAGAAATGTCTTCAATATGTGAAGGTTAAGAGATTATAAAGATAGATATCGAGAGGAGATACTCTAATTGAAAATAAAAGATATTATGATTCGTGATGTTACCAGTGTCTTAGCCACATGTAAATTGGTAGATTTACTGGGTATATTATCCAGACAAAAAATTACCGGGCTCCCAGTGGTTAGCAATAATCAAGAGGTTGTCGGATTTATATCTTTACACGACATAATCAGAGCTACTCTGCCGAACTATTTGGGAATTATAAATAGTGATTCTATTCTTTCTGAATTCATACAATTATCTAAAAGTTTAAAAGAATATTCTCAACGTCCAGTAGAAGAATTTATGAGAAAAAATATTGTTACTATCGATGAAGATGATAACGAAGTTTTGGCGTCAGATCTACTTATTAGAAATAAAATTCAAAGACTTCCTGTCTTGCGAGGTGGTAAATTAGCGGGGATAGTAACTCTAACTGATATTTGCCGAGTGCTTATGGAGAATGATAAAAACAAGAACGATTAAAAGTAATAAGACAGGCTAAAGTTTTTTATTTAAATTAATTAAATTGTATAGGAATTTCCTTTTTCCGTAATCCCTGCTTAGTAGATACTCACTTAGCAGAGTAAACAAAAGGCAGCAAAACAGAGAGGGCACAATTCATTGTGCCCCTACATAAGAAAAGCAGAGGCACGGACGGTGTACCGTGTCTTCTTGTGCTAACGACTAATTTATAATTTGAAAAGGATTAAAGAAATATATAATGAAAAAAGGGTTATTTATAACTTTTGAAGGGCTTGAAGGCTGTGGGAAAACTACCCAGGCAAAGATGCTTTTCGATTTTTTAACTGAACAAAAAATTCCTTCTGTCTACACTAAAGAGCCGGGAGGAACAAAGACTGGAGATAAAATACGTAAAATCCTTCTCGACCAAAAAAATGATGGCATGGATTATAAAACCGAAATGCTATTATTTTTAGCTTCTCGGGCAGAAAATGTTAGATTAAAAATTTTACCGGCTTTAGAAGAAGGGA
>JAKLPU010000041.1:0-7399 GCA_022013755.1 Candidatus Atribacteria bacterium
TATTGAAAGAAGAAAATCCATTAAAATCTTTAAAAAGAATGGAAGAATTAGGAGCGTTAAAGTATATTCTTCCGGAATTTGAATTAAATGAAGAAACAGTTGAAAGATTAAACAAGGTAAAAGACAATTTTGATTTTTGGACACGCGATATACCTGATGAAAAAATAGAATTGTGGGTAATATATTTTTGCTGCTTAATTAGAAATCTAAAAAAAAGTCAACTACAGAGAATTTATAAAAAGCTAATCATTAAGCAAAAGTGTATAGACAAGATAAATTATTGTTACTTAAATTTAGATCAAATCATAAAAATGATATCACAAAAAACTAAAATATCACCGAGCGTTATCTATTTAAAATTAAAAGGTTTACCTAACGAAGTATTATTTTTAGCTATGACGGAAAGTGACACCAATATTGCAAAAGAAAGGATAAACAACTATTTTAGAAAATATAAAAAAGAAAGTCTATATATTTCAGGAAATGAATTAAAAGAACTACAGGTAAAACCAGGTCCGATCTATTCGCAGATTTTAAATAAATTACTTTGTGCCCAGTTAGATGGAGAGGTAAAAAATAAAAGAGATGAAATTAGATTTGTAAAAAATATTCTAAAGGAAAGGAATAAGATATAGAAAAATGTTGAACAATATATTCGAAATTGCCTGGAGCATACCGGCTGTTTTAATCGCCATTACTTTTCATGAGTACTGCCATGGTAGGATGGCTTATAAAATGGGTGATCCAACAGCAGCAGAAGCGGGAAGACTTACCTTGAATCCTCTGGCTCATCTTGACCCTATAGGAACTTTGATGTTGCTTTTATTCCGATTTGGATGGGCAAAACCAGTCCCGGTAAATTTTAATAGATTGAATCATCCCAAAAGAGATATGATCTATGTTTCATTGGCAGGACCTATCGCCAATATAGTCATTGCCGTAATATTTGCCCTTATATTAAGGTTAAGTTATTATCTCATCGGACAAATCACCATAACACAAAACAGCTCTTTTTTTAATCTATTGGTAACTATGTTAAGAGGATGGTTAGTATTCTTACAGACTGGTGTAATAATAAATTTAGCACTTGCCATATTTAACTTGATTCCTGTTCCGCCTTTAGATGGATCTAAGATATTGCTGGGTCTTTTGCCTTATTCTCAGGCCTACAGGTATGCTAAGTTAGAATCTTATGGGCCAATTTTCTTATTAATTCTGGTATTAAGTGGTATAATTGGAAAAGTGTTATTTCCTATTGTATTTTTTATATTTCGTTTACTAGTATAAATTCGTATTGCGTATTGTGTATCGCGTATCGCGTGAAGAAAATTAGGATTAAGAGGTAGGGGCACGATGAATCGTGCCCACAAGAGCCAGAAGAACAAAAAAAGTTTTGAGTTTTGAATCATGGGTTTTCACTATTTTTAATAATAAAATTAAGAGAGGAGTATTTCAAATGGCGGGAATAATTTTTAGTGGAATGCGACCTACCGGCAAATTACATTTAGGAAATTATTTAGGAGCTTTGGAAAATTGGGTAAAACTTCAGGAAGAATACAAGTGTTTTTTTGGAGTCGTAGATTTACACGCTCTAACCACCGGCTATGACAAAACTGAAGATTTAAAAGAAAACATTAGGGAGATGCTTATAGATTGGTTTAGTGCAGGAATTGACCCCGAAAGAAGTACTGTATTAATGCAATCTTATGTCCCGGAACATGCAGAATTGCATCTACTTTTATCCATGATTACTCCTTTGCCCTGGTTAGAGAGAAATCCGGTATTAAAAGAACAGGTACGAGATTTAGGATTGAAAGACAATATTAGTTATGGTCTTTTGGGATATCCGGTTCTAATGGCTTCAGATATATTGATCTACAAATCGAATGCTGTACCGGTGGGAGAAGATCAGGTACACCATGTGGAATTAACTCGGGAAATAGCCCGGAGATTTAATAATCTTTATAAAAATATTTTTCCTTTGCCCCAGGTAAAATTGACTAAGATTCCTCGTGTGCCGGGAACTGACGGAAAGAGAATGAGTAAAACTCTGGGGAATACTATTTCCATATCCGATTTGCCGGAAAAAATTGAAGAAAAAGTGAAGGCAATGATAACTGATACCCAAAAAATAAGATTGAATGATTCGGGACATCCGGATATTTGTGTTGTGTTTACCTATCAAGAGATGTTTAATTCGGATCAATCTGAAGAAATATCTGCCGGATGTAAATCAGGAAAATTAGGGTGTGTAGAATGCAAAAAGAGATTGGCTCAGGCCTTAATAAATAAGTTTGAGGGTTTCAGAGAAAAAAGAAAATATTATGAAAAATATCCGAAAATAATTAGAGAAATTGTAATCGAGGGGAGCAAAAAGGCAAGGCAAGTAGCTAAACAGACCCTCGATGAAGCAAAGAAAGCCATGAATTTGGACTATGAATAATAAAAATATAGACTTTAAAATAAAGACTAATGATTTAGATAGCTTCGTAGACGAATTACTGAGAAATATAAAAGAAGGTATCGTAGATATTGAACAGGTACCCATTACTGAAATAATAGATCAGTATTTAAAATATGTTATTCAAAACAAGAGTACTATTGACTTGAGCATTGCCGGTAAAACCATAACTGAAATAGCGATAATATTAAAAATAAAATCAGAAAATCTTCTTCCTAAATTGGAAGTTAAAAGCAGTGAAGAGGAAGATGATGAATACAATGATTTTATGATTTCAAAAGAAAAAGAAGCATATCTTCAGGAATATGACAAATTTCAAAAAGTGGTCGAATATTTAAAGGAAAAAGAAGGGACCCAAAATAATATCTATTTTCCGGCGATAGAAAACAATGATGAAGAAGGTAGTGTAGAAATTCAGAAAGTTGATTTAGCAGACCTTTTAACTTCTTTGGAAAAAGTATTACAGAATAAAAAGAAAGAAGACTATATACCCTTTAAAAAAAGGACTTTTACTACCGCTTCCAAAATGAAAGAAATAATTAACCTGTTGAAGGCCAGTAAAGAAGGATTGTCTTTCGATTATTTTATGGAAAAAGCTCAGAGTAAATTAGAAATTATTGTTATTTTCCTTGCCTTGTTAGAACTTATACGTTTAAGAAAGCTAAGATGCTATCAGAATAAAAACTTTGATAGGATAATGTTCAATCTGAAAGGAGATGCTTTAAAGTTAAAGAAGAATCAAGAAACAATACAAGATGGAGCAATATAATAGAATGCTTATTGCTGGTATATAATAATCCATTAACCCTTGATAAGATAAAAGAGATTATCGGTCTTGAGAAAAGAAGAAGTAGATTGATTATTAATGAATTAATCTCAAAATATGACGACGATAGTAGACCATTTAAAATATATGAAATTGCTGGTGGGTATAAACTGGGTACTAAGCCCCAATACTCTATCTGGGTAAAAAAAATCTTAGAGAATAAAAGGAAGCATCAAATTTCTAAAGCATCCTTGGAAACACTGGCTATTATTGCCTACAATCAACCGGTAACTCGTTTAGAAATTGAAAAGATAAGGGGAGTAAGTTGCTCAGGGGTCTTATTTAATTTACTCAAGCATAAATTTGTAAAAATTAGCGGGAGAAAAAAAGCACCTGGAAATCCTTTAGTTTACAAAGTTACGGACTTTTTTTTAATGCATTTCGGCTTAAAAAAAATTAACGATCTTCCCAAACTAAGCGAAATCGGAATTAAATGACATGATTGAAAGATTGCAAAAATATTTGGCGGGAGCAGGGATTTCTTCCCGAAGAAAGTGTGAAGACCTTATCATTCAGGGGCAGGTACGGGTAAATAACTCTGTCGTTACTAAATTGGGAACCAAGGTTGACCCTCAAAAAGATATTGTTGAAGTGAAAGGTAAATTAATAAAATATAAAGAAAAAAAACAGTATTCCTATATATTACTAAATAAACCCAAAGGATATTTAACTTCTTTATCCGATCCTTTTGGCAGACCGACTGTTTTAGATTTATTGAAAGGTGTAAAAGAAAGAGTATACCCGGTTGGCCGTTTAGATTTTAATTCGGAAGGAATATTAATTCTTACTAATGATGGTGAATTAGCCTATGCTTTAACTCATCCTGCAAAAGAAGTAGAAAAAGTTTACATTGTTAAAGTGAAGGGAATTCCCACTCCTGAAAAATTAAAAATCCTATCAAAAGGAGTTGTCTTAGAAAATAATTATAGAAGATCACCCTGCAATATTTATTTGTTAAAAATTTCTAATGGAAATGCCATATTAAAAATAAAAATAAGAGAAGGAAAGAAAAGACAGATTAGGAAAATGGGCGAATATATTGGACATTTTGTTCTAAAACTGAGAAGAATTCAGTTAGGCCCAATTTTTTTAAAAGGTGTAAAACCGGGGGAGTATAGGTATTTAAATAAAGAAGAAATTAAAAGTCTGAAGAAAATAATATAATAGTAGTATATAGTATCGAGTATATAGTAGCATCACGGCGTTGCCGTGATGGAGCCAGAAGCCAGAAGAAATTCGTATCTCGTATCTCGTACAAACTAGCGTATAGCGTTTAGCGTAGAGCGTAGAGTTAAGAAAGAAGCAAACAAATGTCTAATTCTTATCTCGTATCTTATCTCGTTAAGAAAATAGAAGCCATGAATCAGAAGATTCTTAGAGGACGGAGTTTAGGAGGTAGGAGCTTGATTCATCAAGCCCGCTAAAATAAATTACCAAAAACCCGGGTCGGATAAATCCGACCCCTACATCAAAAATAATACTTTATTTTATAAAGAGCATATGCAATACTCCCCTACTTTTTTTTCTCTCTTTTATTTTCTTTACTATATACGAGATACGAAATACGATATACTAATTATTCTATACGCTAAACGCTGTACGCTCTACGCTAGTTTTATTCACTAACGACTCATTTGGGGTGATTTAATGAAAAAAAATGGTTTAGTAATCGCTATAGATGGACCAGCTGCTGTGGGTAAAAGCACTATGGGTAAATTGATTGCCCGGGAATTGGGCTTTTTATATATTGACACAGGAGCAATTTACCGGGCAATAACCTGGAAGGTTTTAAAAAATAATATTAATATAAACGATGAAGAAATGATTTCCAATCTGGTTTCAGATACTTCTATAACTATAGAGAGGGCAAATTGCAAGAGCCTAAATGACTATTATCACATCTTTGTTGACGGAGAAGATGTGACTGAGGAAATACGCAATCCCAGGATTGACCAAAATGTTTCTCAGATAGCCAGATTGCCCAAAATTAGAAAACAATTAATTTATCTGCAGAGAAAATTAGCTGAAAAAGGGAACATTATAATGGAAGGTAGAGATATAGGTTCGATAATTTTACCGCAGGCAGATATAAAATTCTATTTTACTGCTTCTGAGGAGGAAAGAATTAAAAGAAGGTATAGAGAACTAATAAATAAAGGTTATAGTATAGATTACGAAGTAGTTAAAAAACAGATAATCCAGAGGGATAAAATTGATAGTAAGAGAAAATATGCCCCTTTGATCAAGGCAAAAGATGCTATTCTTATAGATTCTACAAACAAAAACATTGAAGAAGTTAAAGATAAAATTTTAAAGATAATAAAAAAATTTAGAGAATGTAGGGAAAAACAAATTGAAAATAATATTATCTAAAAGAATGGGATTTTGTTTTGGAGTCAAAAAATCCGTAAACTTAGCCAAAAATGCCTTAAAAGCAAGAAAAAATAACCTGTATATGCTGGGTTCAATAATAAATAATCCTCAGGTTATAGAATATTTTATAAAAAAGGGAGTAAAGATAACAGATAATTTAGATGAGGTTCCAGAAGAAAGCACGGTTATAACCAGGGCGCACGGTATTTCTCCTACAATGCTTAAAAAAGCTTACCAAAAAAATATATCGGTAGTTGACACTACCTGTCCATATGTTAGAAAAGTACAGAAGATAGCGCGTTATTTATACGAGAAGGACTATTTTTTAGTTGTCTATGGAGACAAGAAACATCCCGAAGTACTAAGTTTATTGGATACGATTCAAAACAATGCTTTAGTAATAAATTCAATTCCCGATGCAGAGAAGATAACCATAAAGAAAAAAATTGGTTTTATATCTCAAACCACCAAAAATATTTATGATTTTTTTAAATTATCATCTGCCCTGTTAAACAGAGCTGAGGAATTAAGAATATTTAATACAATATGTAAATCTACCACGGAAAGACAAAAGAGCGTACTTGAGTTGGCAAAAGAAGTAGATGTGATGTTGGTGATTGGAGGAAAGGAAAGCGCTAATACAACTCGATTAGCAGAAATAGGTAAGAATCAGGGAGTAAAGACTTATCATATTGAAACTAAAAACCAACTAAAATATAAATGGTTTTATCCTGAAGGTAAAGTTGGAATTGCCAGTGGTGCCTCTACTCCTGACTGGATAACTAATGAAATCATTGATAAACTTAAAGAATGGTATGGTTAAGAACTTTTCGTTACTTTACTGGCTTTTAAGCATTTAGTGCAGATATTAATTCTTTTTACGGTATTATCAATATTTGCTTTTATTTTTTGTATATTGGGATGCCACATTCTTTTAGTAACTCTATGAGAGTGGCTTATTTTATTGCCAAATTGTGGACCTTTACCACAAATATCACATTTTGCCATTTTATATTTCCTCCTGTCAGTTGTAAAAAATATCTAACAGTAGACATTTTATCATATTATATAAAGTCTTAGCAAGTAATAATTTAAATAATTTAAAGTTTATAATAAAAAACTAGCGTAGAGCGTAGAGCGTGTAGCGTTCAGGATATAGAAAAGAAGGGTGAACGAAAATTATGAGAATTGTTGCTGGGAAAAACAAAGGTAATATATTAAAATCCCCCAAG
Organism: Candidatus Atribacteria bacterium; assembly: GCA_022013755.1. Lineage (GTDB taxonomy): Bacteria > Atribacterota > Phoenicimicrobiia > Phoenicimicrobiales > Phoenicimicrobiaceae > Sediminicultor. The sequence continues at coordinate 6,893 of JAKLPU010000041.1, forward strand.
GATTTATCTGTTCGTCCTACTTCTGAAAAAGTGAGGGAAGCTTTATTTGATATTTTGGGGACATCTGTCAGGGAAAGCTGTTTTTTAGATCTATTTGCAGGTACCGGTGCAGTAGGAATTGAAGCCTTAAGCAGGGGGGCAAAAAAAGCAATATTTATCGAAAAAGAATTAAAATGCATAAAAATAATAAAAGAAAATTTAGAAAAGACAGGAAACAGCCAAAAAGCTGTAGTTTACAAAATAGATTTTTTATCCGGTTTAAAATTATTAGCCAAAAAAAAATATCTATTGGATTATATCTTTCTTGACCCCCCTTACAACAGGGGACTGGTAAACATTTCTTTATTGGAAATAGCGAAATTAACTATATTGAAACATAATGGTTTGGTGATTGCCCAACATTACAAAAAAGAAAAAGTTATGGAAAATTTAAATAATTTGAGATTGTTTAATCAAAGAAGATACGGAGAGTGCTATCTATCTTTTTACGATTATGTTAATATTTAA
>JAKLPU010000042.1:0-2516 GCA_022013755.1 Candidatus Atribacteria bacterium
AGAAACAATTAAAGAAGGAGAAGAAGTAGAAGTATTAGAAGTAAGGGGTCTTCTGCTTATAGTCAAAAAATATTTTCGAAAGGAGTAAGTTGAAATGGATATAATTGCTAATCTACAAATTTATCTGGGAATTTTAATAATAGTACTCATAATATTGTCTCAGGCTATAAAAATATTACGGGAGTATGAAAGAGGAGTAATCTTCAGATTGGGAAGATTGGTCGGTGCCAAGGGCCCGGGGTTAATTCTTTTAATCCCTATTGTAGATAGAATAGTAAAAGTAAGCCTACGGATTATTACCATGGATGTCCCGGCTCAGGAGGTAATCACCAAAGATACGGTCCCGGTTAAAGTTAACGCGGTAATTTACTTTAGAGTAGTCAATCCCGAAAGTGCAGTGGTAGAAGTACAAGACTTTGTCAATGCTACCTCCCAAATCGCTCAGACTACCTTGCGCAGCGTCTTGGGGCAGATGGAATTAGATGAGTTGTTATCGCAAAGAGAAAAAATAAACCAGACCCTGCAAAAAATTGTGGATGAACACACGGGACCCTGGGGAATTAAGGTAACTGCAATAGAGACAAAAGATATTGAATTACCCGAGGGCATGAAAAGGGCTATGGCTAAACAGGCTGAGGCTGAAAGAGAAAGAAGAGCAAAGATAATTCATGCCGAAGGAGAATACCAAGCCTCAGAAAAATTAGTCAAGGCCGCCGATAGAATTGCCAAGCAGCCTATTGCTTTACAACTCAGATATTTACAGACCTTAACTGAAGTGGCCACTGAGAAAAATTCCACCACTATATTTCCGTTTCCCATCGATTTAATTAAACCTTTTCTGGAAAAGCTAAGTCCAAAAGAAAGTAAAAAGAAATAAGCATAAGGTCATTCCTGGGAGAAGGGGAAAGAGGAATGACCTTATGCTTACATAATAATAACTTAATCTAAGCGGTAACTTTATATACTTTATCACCATGGCGAACTCTATCTTTTACTTTAATTCCTATCCCATCGCCGGTTTTAGCAGAATCTACAGCTTGGTGTTCTATCTGCATTGAAGCTATTTTCTGTTCAAAATCAGTAGTATGTCCAATAAAATGAACTGTATCACCTAAATGTAATTCTCCGTTGTTAATTTCTAAAGCAGCAATTCCTATTTTAGCAAAGTAATCGGTTACTTTTCCAATCAATACTTCGGCCATTTTTTTACCCTCCTTTGTTTTTATAATTTTTTAATAAGCTCGGGCAAAATACACTAAAGTAGAAGATTCCTTCCCACAGTAAATACATTTCCCCGAAGCTTCTTCTTGCTCAAAAGGAATACATCTTATGCTTGCTTTGGTTTCTTCTTTTATCTTATCTTCACAATCTTTACTTCCACACCAATAAGTCTTGATTAATCCTCTCTGCTTTTCGATAATTTTTTTGAATTCATTGTAATCGGAGGTCTCCCGAATATTTTCCTCTAAAAATTTCTTTGCTCGGATAAAAAGATTTTCTTGAATATTATCCAGTAATTCTTTCACGGTCTCTGCTAATTTTTCTTCTTTTACGGCCGTCTTCTCCCCGGTATCCCTTCTCGCCAGCATCACCTGACCTTTAGCCATATCTTTAGGTCCGATCTCCAGTCTTATAGGAACTCCTCTCATCTCCCACTCGTTGAATTTCCAGCCAGGGGTATATCCGTCTCGGGTATCAATCTCTACCCGAAAATCTTTCTTCAAAATGGTGCGGATACTCTCAGCTTTCTCTAAAACCTCTTTCTTGGTTTTATCGAACATAATAGGTACTATGATTACCTGAACAGGAGCAACCTTGGGAGGCAATTTTAATCCCCGTTCATCACCATGCACCATGACCAGTGCTCCGACTAATCTGGTAGTCGTCCCCCAGGAGGTCTGCCAGACGTATTTCTCTTGCTGATCTTCATCTAAAAACTTAATATTAAAGGCTTTAGCAAAATTTTGTCCCAAATTATGCGAAGTTCCAGCTTGCAGCATTTTACCATCGCTCATAAGGGCTTCTAAAGTATAAGTATGCAATGCCCCGGCAAATTTTTCTTTTTCAGTCTTTCTACCTACAATTACCGGGATAGCCAGGTCTTTTTCAATATAATCCCGATAAACCTGATTTAATATCTTTAAAGTCTCCTCTTCTGCTTCTTGCTCGGACTTGTGAGCAGTATGGCCCTCCTGCCAGAGAAACTCGGTAGTCCTTAAAAAAAGACGGGTCACTTTCTCCCAACGTACAATATTTACCCATTGATTTAAAAGGATAGGGAGGTCTCGCCAGGACCTGACCCATTTAGAATAAAGGCTGCAGATAATGGCTTCTGAGGTAGGACGAATAGCTAACCTCTCTTCCAATTTCTGATTTCCTCCGTGAGTAACCCAGGCTAACTCAGGGGCAAAACCCTCTACATGTTCTGCTTCTTTCTTTAATAAGCTCTCGGGAATAAACAAAGGGAAATAAGCATTCTTATGCCCGGTCTCTTTGATCCTTCTGTCCAAACCAGC
>JAKLPU010000002.1:0-3772 GCA_022013755.1 Candidatus Atribacteria bacterium
AAATAATTTTGGCTGCCGGAAATTTACTGCGAAGAATTTTGGCAAATAACATTCCGGGCAAAGAAAAATCGTCGGCGTATTTAAGGTCCCCGGTTACTTTAGACCAGGCATCATGCCGGGGTATTGGTTTACCAACTATCTTAAATTCAGACATTAATTTCACCTTCCAATTTATAATTCTCTACTGCCACATCGTAAATAGCATCAACAATCTTCTTGTACCCGGTACATCTGCATAGATTTCCAGATATAGCTTTTTTAATTTCCTCTCTATCGGGAAGGGGATTTTTATCCATATAATCTTTGGAGGTAAGAATCATTCCGGGAGTGCAAAAACCACATTGTATTGCCCCGTGATTAACAAAACTTTCCTGTAATTTTCTCCCTAATTCCAGTTTTTCCATACCTTTCACAGTCCATACTTCTTTATGGTCAGCTTGTAAGGCTAAGACAATACATGACTTAACAGCCTTTTCATTTAAAATAACGGTGCAAGTACCACATTCCCCTTTTTCACAGCCGCATTTAACCTCGGTAAAACCATTTCGGCGTAAAAATTTTAATAGAGATTCTTCAGCCTTCGCGGCCCCAATTATTTTTTCATCATTTACGGTTAGTTCTACTCTATATTCTTCCATCTAAAGCCCCCTTTTTGATGAGTAATGAGTAATAAGTAATAAGTAATAAGTGTTATGTAATTACTTAATTGGTAAATCGGCTAATTGGTGAATCAGTCAATTAGTATATTAGCCAATTTTTCAAACGCACGTTTGAACAGGATTCCGGCAATATACCGGCGATATTCTCCGGATGCCCGGATATCATTAATAGGATTAACTTCTTCACTTACTTTATTTACCGCTTCCTCAATTAATCCATTCTTTATTTCTTTATTTCTCAAAAATTCTTCTACCCCAGTTAATCTAATCGGCATAGGAGCTACAGAGCCCATAGCAATGCGAATCTGAATAATCTTGTTTTGTTTAATTTCTAAGTTCAAGGCTAAACTGGCAATGGCAATTGCCATGGCCTTTCTTTGTCCCAGTTTAATAAAATACCCATTTTTGTTTATATCGCTTTGCTTAAATTCAATTCCCACGATCATCTCATCATCCTGCAAAACTGTCTTGCCCGGCCCAAGGAAAAACTCTTTTAGTTTAACTTCTCTCTTCTGCCTGATACTCTCTATTTTAATAATCGCACCGAGGGTAAGCAAGGGCACTGCCATATCTGCTGCCGGTGAAGCAGTAGCTAAATTTCCCCCGATAGTGGCATTATTTCTTACCAGAGGGTCTGCAAAATGTTCGGCCGCTTGGGTTAATACATTATATTCTTTAAATATAATCTCTGAATAAAGCAATTCATTAATGGTGGTAATGGGACCTAAAAAAATTTTATCTTCTTTTCTGTAAATACCCTTTAATTGTTCGATATTAATAATATCTATTAAAAGCTTGGGATTTATTTTTTTATTCTTTATATTAGGTAGAACATTGGAACAACCTGCAACTATACAAGCATCGGACTTTTTTTCTTGTAAAATCTCTAAGGCTTCTTCTTTTGTCTTGGGAGAAATATATTTAAATTGGCTCACTTTTCTTCCTCCTAATTATTATGGTTGATTATTTATTTGGTTAGTGGTTAATTAGTTTTTTCTCCGTGTGCACATTCTTTAATCGCTTTTACTATTTGAATATATCCGGTACAACGACAGATATTGCCTCTTATATAATCTCTAATCTCATCTTCTGTGGGATTAGGATTTTCTTTTAATAATGCCGTGGCAGTCAGTATCATACCCGGAGTGCAAAATCCGCACTGTACTGCCGCATTTTTTAAAAAGGCTATTTGCATGGGGTGCAGTTCATTTCCCTTTGCCAGCCCTTCGATGGTGGTAATTTCTTTGCCATCGACAGCTGCCGCTAAGGTAAGGCAAGATAAAACCGGTTCGCCATTTAATAAAACGGTGCAAGCACTGCATTCACCGATACCACAGCCGTATTTACTTCCGGTTAGATACAAATCGTTTCTTATAATATTAATTAAAAGGTCATTTGGCTTTACAGACAAACTTCTTTTCTTGCCATTAACGGCAAATTCTACCTCAACTTTTTTCATTCTACAATTCACCTCCAGCTCTTTCCCAGGCAATCCTGACTATATCCTCCACCATGACCCGAGCTATTTCAGTTCTATATTCAACAGATGAACGGATATCATCAATTGGCTTAATCTCTTCCGATGCCCTCTTAGCTATTTTATCTATTAAGGAAGTGCTTACTGTTTGTCCTTTTAAAAGACCTTCAGCCTCTTTTACCCGAATTGCTTTTACCGCAACCGAACCAAGTACTATCTTACAATCTTTGCAGATATTGCCTTCTCTTTCAAGGCAAACAGCCAGATTAATCTTGGCAATATCAGCCTTAACTCTACCCTTCTTAGAGAAGGCACTTCCTGAATTTTTATTCATTTCCGGTATATTTACCTGGGTGATCAGTTCATCAGCTTCTATCACTGTTTTACCCACTCCGGTGACAAAATCCTCTACCAAAACTGTACGCTCTCCCCTTTTGCTAACCAATTTTACTTCTGCGCCATAGGCAATTAAAGGAGGAACAGTATCAGCAGCGGGTGAAGCATTGCCAATATTCCCCGCTATTGTCCCCATATTTCTTACGGCAATTACCGCCATCGATTTGATTCCTTCGTATAAGGCAGGATATCTTTCCTTCACTTTTCCTATTCTCTCAATATGGGATAAAGGAACAGCTGCCCCTATCTTTAATCCATCAGCTGTATCAATAAAATTAAGTTCGGGGATATTTTTTATGTTTATCAGATAATCAGTTTTTAAATCGATAGTCTTCATTTTAACCAACAGGTCAGTTCCTCCGGCTAATATTCTGGCGCTTTTATCTTTATAATTATCCAATAAAATTAAAGTCTCATCTAAAGTTTTGGGGGCTAAATATTCAAATTCCTGGGCTAAAATTTTGGTATTGGTCTGCAATTCTATCCCCTCCTTTCTTCAATTTTTGCTTCTCTTTCTTTTAAGGCTTTAAGAACTTTTTCCGGTGTAATGGGAAGTTCGTAAAACCTAATTCCTATAGCATTGTAGATTGCATTTGCTACTGCGGAACCCACGGAACTCAAGGCTGCCTCTCCAATACCTTTTGCTCCAAACGGACCGGTTGGTTCATAAGTGTGAGCAGATTTCACGGTAATATTATCTATTTTTGGCATATCAAGAGTGGTTGGAATCTTATAATCAGTTATCATTCCATTACATTCTAACTTACCATTATTTAAATTATATTTAGTCTCTTCTAAAAGACTAAACCCAAGACCTCTACTGAAGGCCCCAATTATTTGTCCTTCCCATAAACCGGGATTAATTATGGTTCCTGAGTCCCCCAGGATAACTGCTCTTGGCACACTAATTTCCCCCGTCCTTGTATTTACCTCAACTTCTACAAAGTGGGTAATAAAGCAGGGGGGGCAATTTTTCTGTCTAAGGGTAGCGGTACAAGAAATGGTGCCCCAACTGGTAATATGGGCATGTTCCGCTATTTCCCCAACGGTCATATAATTTTGGGGTATTTCCCGGGGATAAATGATTGCCTGGCCAAGTTTTTTATTACAAGTTAACTCCAGATTTTCCGGCAAATCTTTAAAGAGAGTTGCAGCATAATTTAAAAGTATTTCTTTAACTTTTTCAGCTACATATTTTATCGCCCCACACCCACAATAAACTCCTCTGGTGGCATGGGTG
>JAKLPU010000043.1:0-2566 GCA_022013755.1 Candidatus Atribacteria bacterium
TACCTGCCTCCAGCAAGGGCTTTATGGATTCTTTAAAATCTTTAAAAATAGTGGGATTTTCTTCCCGGCTATGAGTCATTTCTTGATTGGCTTTTACTGTAAACTTAAAATCAGCAGGAACCTTTTGCTGTAAATAATAAAAAGATGCCGGATGAGGGATACGGTAATAGGTAGAATTAATTTCAGAAGCCTTAAACTTTTGGGCATATAGTGTAAGCATCTCTTTTTTATCAGTATTTTCGGGATAAAAAGTTCCTATCCAATCTTCATAACTATAACCGGAGGTACCGATATATAGCATGGTTACTACTTTTTTCCTCCGTTAAATCGTCTTAAAATTCCGATAACCTTACCCAGGATAATCGCATCTTTGGTATTTATGGGTTTGTAAAGAGAGTTGGAAGGCTGCAGGGTAATCTGATTATCTTTTTTATATAATCTTTTTACTGTAACTTCTTCCTGATTTAGGAGAGCGATGACAATGTCTCCGTTGTCAGCATCCTGCTGGGGCGAAACCATGACATAATCTCCATCAAGGATGTGATCTCCGATCATGCTATCACCTTCAACTTTTACCATAAAGCTTTCTTCGCCGCCAGAAAGCTGCTCCGGTATAGGTATAACTTCGGTGATATCTTTTAAGGCCCACAGGGGTTCTCCCGCAGCCACGCTTCCCACTACAGGCACTTTATCAGTCCGAGGTATAATTCTAATGGCTCGAGATCTCTCTTTCTCCCGGTGGATATAACCCTTCTTTTCCAGGATGGTAAGATATTTATGGGCAGTAGCGGAAGAAGTTACTCCTACGGCTTTACAGATTTCTCGAACAGTGGGCGGATAGCCGTTTTCTCTAATTGTTTTTTGAATCAACTGAAGAGTCTTTTGATGGTTTGGATCAAGGGAATCTTTTTTAGACATGTTTGGTCTCCTTTAAAAAATTTAAATAATAATTCGCTATATAAACAAAATTTATCATCGTGTTTATATTATAAGATAAACGTATGTTTATTGTCAAGTCTTTTATGGTAAAATTTTTAATCGGGATTCAAAATTTAAATTCTTGACAATTATAGATACGTATGATAGGTTTATCCTATTAAATTTCAAGTGTATATTTCACAGTAAAAAGTTTGTTAAAAAAGTCGGTTTAATCAAAAATTTTGAAATTTTAATATTATATTGTATACTATAATTCACGACCTGAAAAAATTTTGCCGTACAAAATATAATAATTGAAGCGATTTGTAGTAAAATATAAAAAATTATTAATTATTCTGATTAATATAGTTAAGGGGGAAAATTATACATAATGAAAACCAAATCAATAAATAATAAATTAAATAATGCAAACCGGAGAAAGTTTTATTTGACTTTAACTCTTGTTTTGCTTTCATTGTTTTCCATAATTTTCATAAGCCAAATTTCTTCTCCTTATGCAATTAATTCTTTTGCCGCGAGCACATCAAGTTCGGTTAATTATCCGGTTTATTTGGCCTATTTTTACGAAATAGGGTGTCATGATTGTGATGAAGCCAAGATTATACTGAAAGATATTTCCGCAAAATATCCTGATAATCTAATCATAGAAAGCTTTGACATGAATCTAACCGAGAATATGGGATTAGCTGAAGCATTAGGCGAATTATATCAGATGCCTGAGGAGGAAAGACTCCTGGTCCCGGTTATATTCATAGGGGATAATTACCTTTTTAGAGATGCTATTACCTTTGATAATTTAGACGAATTAATTCAAAAGCATTCAACCACAGAAACTATCGCTCCCTGGGAGAAAATTAAAGAAAAAGACCTTACTGCTCAAGATAGATTGATAGCTCGTTTTCAGTCCTTCGGTCTGGCTGCGGTAGCAGTAAGCGGTTTGATCGACGGCATAAATCCCTGTGCTTTTGCCTCCATCATCTTTTTTATCTCTTATCTTACTCTGGTTAACCGAAAAGGAAGGGAAATTCTCTGGGTAGGAGGAATATTTACTCTATCCGTATTTTTGACCTACTTCTTAATTGGAACCGGGGCCTTAAAGATGATTACTTCTTTATCCTTTTTACCTTTAGTCCGAAAGATATTTGTTCTGGTTACCGCCGCCCTTGCCTTAATTTTAGGGGTGGTCAGTCTATATGACTATCTCCAATTCAAGAAAAAAGGGACCACTAAAGATGCCAAACTACAATTGCCCCCATTTTTAAAGAATATGATCCATTCTGCTGTTCGTAAGAATGTAAGACTGAGTAATTATATCTTAATGGCTGCAGTAACTGGCTTTATAGTTTCTCTTTTAGAGTTAGCCTGTACCGGTCAGGTTTATCTTCCTACTATCATGTTTATCAGTACTATCCCTGATTTAAAGGCTAATGCTTTATTTTATCTCTTTTTCTATAATCTGATGTTTGTAGTGCCTTTAGTCCTGGTCTTTTCTTTTACTTACTGGGGGACTACTTCGGCACAGTGGGCTGAACTTACGCAAAAGAATTTTGGGAAAATCAAGATGGCGATGGCCCTGCTGTTTTTCGGATTAGCCGTACTGCTGTTTTATAGCGGAATTTTTTACTAA
>JAKLPU010000044.1:0-4160 GCA_022013755.1 Candidatus Atribacteria bacterium
AGGATTAACAATATCTAAATCTACAATAGCAACTTTAGCGTAGCTTTTCCTGCAATATATTGAATAATTAATGGCAATTTCTGTCTTTCCACTTCCAAAACTTCCAACAAATATCTTTATTCTTTTACTCAATATATTTTTTCCACCTCTTCTCCCTTTAAAACTCTTAAAGCTCCTTCACATAAGGACAGCATCTCCTCTTCACCGGGATACACCATAACTAAAGATAAAAAACTCACTCTATCTCTTACCATATTAACAAATTCATTATTATAAGCTATCCCCCCGGTTAAAATGATGGCATCTAGCTGACCTTCCAATACTGTAGCCCCTGCTCCGATTTCTTTAGCTACTTGATAAGCCATAGCTTCTAATATTAATTTTGCTTTTTTATCTCCCTGTTTGATCATCTTTTCTACTTCTCTAACATCATTAGTATTTAAATAAGCTACTAATCCACCTTTGCCTTTTATCTTTTTCATCATCTCATCCTTGGTAAATTTTCCGGAAAAACAAAGTTCTACCAGAGCACCAACAGGAACTCCGCCACTTCTCTCAGGAGTAAAAGGTCCTTCTCCGTTAAGAGCATTATTAACATCAATAACCTTTCCCTTACAATGAATTCCTACTGAAATTCCTCCACCTAAGTGAGCGATAATAAAATTTAACTTCTCGTACTTTTTTCCTAAATCTAATGCTGCTTTTCGAGCAACTGCTTTTTGATTTAAGGCATGAAATATGCTAATTCGAGGAATTTCTGGCATTCCGGAAATTCTGGCAACGGGTTTCATCTCGTCAATTACTACAGGATCGACTATATATGATGGAATAGATAAGTTTTCAGCAATTCCATATGCAAGTAATCCTCCTAAATTAGAAGCGTGTTCACCCATTACTCCTCTATGAAGATCTTCTAACATCTTTTCATTAATTCGATAAGTCCCGCTGGCAATAGGTTTTAACAATCCTCCTCTTCCCACTATCGCATTAAGAGTGGAAAGATTAATTCCTTTTTCCTTTAAAAAACTTAAAATAATGTCTTGCCGAAAATGATATTGGTCAATAATTTTATTAAAATTTGATAATTCTTTACTGCTATGCTCAATCTTCTTTTCGAATAACAGTTGTTCATTAGAAAACAACACTACTTTGGTGGAAGTAGAACCAGGATTTATCACCAATATTTTATAATCTTTACTCATCTTTAAATCACCTCATAAAACTAACGTGTTATCTTAAATTTCACCCATTTCACTCATTAATACTCCCAGGGCAATAGAATATAATTTTGATTGTGCACTATCTGAGCGAGAAACTAATACTACAGGAGCCTTTGCCCCTAAAAGTAATCCTGCTGGTACTGCTTTGGCCAAATAAACCAAGCCTTTAGCAAAGATATTTCCTGATTCGATATTTGGAACCAATACAATATCTACTTCTCCGGAAACTGGGCTTTCAATTCCCTTATACTCTGCTGCTTCCTTAGAAATAGCATTATCAAAAGCCAGCGGTCCATCCACTATTCCGCCAACAATCTGTCCTCTCTCACTCATTTTAGCTAAACAGGCTGCATCGATAGTTGCGGGCATATCAGGATTCACTAATTCTAAAGCTGCAACAACTGCTACTTTAGGCTTCTTTATTCCCATTGAATGAGCATAATAGATAGCATTCTGGATTATCTGGGCTTTTTGTTTTAAATCCGGACTGATGTTCATAGCCCCATCAGTCATAGTAAGCAAACGATTATAATTTTTTATCTCCAAGGTATAAACATGGCTGAGCAATCTGTTAGTGCGTAAACCAATTTCTTTATCTAAAACAGCCTGTAAAAGTCTGGCTGTTCCCATCATACCTTTCATTAATATAGATGCCTTTTTATTTCGGACTAGTTCAACAGCACATCGGGCAGTTTCTGTTTTATCCGGTTTATCAATTATTTCATAATTAGCAGGGTTGATCCCCATTTTTTCAGCTATCTGAATAATCTCTTTTTTATCGCCAACTAAAATTGAATCGGTTAGTCCTTCTTTTCGGGCAGCTTCGACTGCTTTTAATACATCTTCTGCTCCAGCAGAAGCTACTGCCATTTTTTTAGGACCATAATCTTTAGCCTTGTGTAAAACTTCATCAAAAGTTCTTAACATTTTTACTGTTCACCTCTTTATTAAAAATTTACCAATTAGCCGATTTCCCAATTCTCCAATTTACCAATTAAATTAGTCGTTGTAAATAAGTCGTAGGGGGTAGACCTTGTGTCTGCCCGTAGGATAGGCGTCTTGCCTGTCTTCTTAATTCTTTCTTCTTCTTTTTTCTTTCTTTCTTTGCTATATACTCGATACTCGATACTAATTTAATTTTTAATTCTCTTTTTAATTACTTTTCCCAATCTTTTAATTCCCTCATCAATATCTTCCATACTTGGATAACAGAAAGAAAGTCTCATGGTATTTTTTCCTTTCCCATCAGCAAAAAATGGACCACCAGGTACATAGGCTACATTCTCTTCAATTGCTTCTTTAAACATTTCTCCGGTATCTATGTACTCAGGCAAAGTAGCCACTACAAAAAATCCACCTTGCGGTTTAGTCCAGGTAACCTCTTGTGGAAAATATTTATCTAAAGCATTCAGCATTATATCTCTTTTTTTCTTATAAATTTGAATATTAGATCTGATATTTTCTTCTAATTTACCTGATTTACAATACTCATAAGAAATTAATTGGTTAAAGATACTGGTACATAAATCGGTTGCTTGTTTCAGTATAGCCATCTTCCTTATTATTTCTTTATTGCCCAAGATCCAAGCCAATCGCAGCCCCGGGCATAATATCTTAGAGAAGGTTCCTAAACTAATAACAAATCCATTATTATCCAAAGAATATATAGAGGGAATTGGTTCTCCTTCGAATCTGAGTTTTTCATAAGGATTATCTTCTACGATAAATATATTAAATTTATGAGCAATTTCGATTATTTTCTTTCGTCGAGCCAGAGACATGGTTACTCCTGCAGGATTTTGAAAATTAGAAATGGTATAAATAAACTTAACTTTCTTCCCTTCACTTTTAAGTTGGATAAGTTTTTCCTCTAATATATCCATCTGCATACCTTCGTCATCCATAGGTATACCTGCTAATTCTCCTCCATAACTATGAAAAGCATTTAAAGCAGCTAAATAACTGGGCAATTCTACAATCGCTATATCTCCGGGATTTAAAAAAACTTTACCCACTAAATCTAATCCTTGCTGGGAACCAGAACTAATAATTATATTTTCTAACTCCCCATTATTACCATCTTTTGCCAAATGATCTAAAATACATTTTCTTAATTCGGGTAATCCTTCAGTGGTACTATATTGTAAGGCTCGAGCGCTATTTTTACTTAATACCTTCTGGGTTATTTTTTTTATATCTTCTACTGGGAAAGTTGCGGGATCCGGCATTCCTCCTGCTAAGGATATCACTTCCGGATTTTGAACTAATTTCAAAATCTCCCGAATAGCTGAACCTTCCATTTTGGAGGCTAAAATAGAATAAAATTCTTCTGTATTTATCGACATTATATTCACTCCTTTTATTTTTTACTTATTACTTTATGTATATTCTAAGGCTTTTTCTTCTCCTTTTCTGCACTGGGCAGTCCCCCAGTTCTTTCGGGAGTAATATGCCTCCATAAATAAATATAAGCAATTTTTGTGCCAACTTACAGAACAAGAATAATAAAATAAAAAATAGCTTATACTGGTTAATAAAAGCAATTTTTAGGAAATAAATCATAATTTTTTATTTTCATTTTCATTTGCATATTTATGCATATTATTGCATTTTATACAATATTTTGTCAATGATTTCATTATACGTGGTGTACAACATGGAACTAAATTCGTATCTCGTTTAAGATTAGTTAGTTGGTTAGTTTGTTGCCTGGTTAGCAGCTGGTTAAGGAAAAAGAAGAAAGAATGAAATAAGTATTATAATGTAGGGGCACAATGCATTGTGCCCCTACAACCTAACGACTAATATCTCTTGTATTTTATATTTTTTTTACACTTATTGCCCGCACCTATACGCTAAACGCTGTACGCTCCACGCTAAGCTTATTCACTAACGACTAATTTAATTGGTGAATTGGTCAATTGCCCCTACTTGTATTCA
>JAKLPU010000045.1:0-15835 GCA_022013755.1 Candidatus Atribacteria bacterium
ACCGGAAGGAAGGAAAATATTCCCCAATTTAACCGTCCAAGAAAATTTAACCTTAGGTGCTTTTGCCCGGACTGATAAAAAAGAAACTGCGAAAGATCTTGAATGGGTTTACGAGTTGTTCCCTCAGATTAAAGAAAGATTATGGCAAAAGGGTGGAACTTTATCAGGCGGAGAACAGCAGATGTTAGCCGTAGCCCGAGGATTAATGTCACGACCAAAGCTTTTAATGCTGGATGAGCCTTCTTTAGGGTTAGCACCTTTGTTAGTGAAAGAAATTTTTGATATTATTAAGCGGATTCACCGGGAAGGAATGACCGTGCTTTTAGTTGAACAAAATGCTTTTGCTGCATTGAAAATTGCTGATTATGCTTATGTGTTGGAGACCGGGAAGGTTGTTTTGCACGGAACCGGAGAGGAGCTTTTACAAGACGAGAGAGTAAAAAAAGCTTATTTGGGAGAATAGAGAATAGGGGTCAGGTCTCAACATTTGACATAACTTTTTGCCTACATCATTTAGGAGTAAGTTATGTCAAATGTTGAGACCTGACCCCAAGCCACCTATTTTATAGTAATTACCCAGGAAGTTTTTCGTTGATGTTGGCTGTTTTTATCAAGAGCGGTAATATTTACAATATAAGACTTTTTAATTAGAGGTTTTAAAGAATCAGGGGTAAAAGAAATTTCTCGATTTTCTGCATTAAAATCGAATTTTACTTTTGCCCCTCCTAATTTCATAGAAAAAGTTTTTGCATCATAATTATCACCCTCTAAAATTGCCCCTATCTTAACAAGTTGGTTACTTTCTATTTCGCCGTCATAAGGGAAGATTTGGGAAATATTAAAAAGTCGTTGATTTAATATCTGGATAAAAGAATTAAGTGGACTTTGGCCAAAAATTATTTGTCGATTCAGGGAAAAAAGGTCGGCATTGAGATTATTATTCATACTATTCGCATTTAGAATTCCTTCATAGCCTGCTTGAATAATTAAATTTTTTATTATAGGACTGTAAATTCCATAAGGATAGGCGAAGAATTTTACTTTACTTCCTATTTTGCTTTCTAAAATTTCTTTGGATAAAAAGATTTCTTTTTTAATTCGAGAAATATAACTGTCATAACTTTCGTTTTCCTTATACCGAAGAAGATTACAATGGCTTAAGGTGTGGGAACCAATTTCAATATTGTTTTTGGTCATCTCTCTAATCTCTTCCCAGGTAAGGCTGGAACTATTTTTTTCGATGAAGTCGGTATATATAAGGAGAGTTGCCGGGAAATTATATTTTTTTAAGATGGGATAGGCTAAAGTGTAAGTAGATTTAAAACCATCATCAATGGTAATTACGATTGGTTTTGGTGGAAGTTGGCCATCTCTCAGTCCTGTAAGTAGTTCTGAAAGAGAGATTACGGAATAATTATGAACAGCTAAATAATCCATCTGTTTTTCAAATTCTACAATATTAATTTGATAACTGCTGCCCTCATCTTTAGTGAAATTATGATAAGTCAAAATAGGGATGGTAATTTCTTCAGCATAAACTATATTGTTGTTGATTTGATAAACATTATGATAGGACATAGGTATGAATAAGAATAATGATAATATAAAGATTACCAACAAACTCTTATTTTTATTTATAAGAAAATATGATATTTTTTGATTTGGCCACATAATAACCCTTTATAAATTTTTATTATTCAGTTAATGGTTAATTTATTAATTTTTTAATTAATTATAACATACTATAATTATTTATTAATAAAAATTTAGGAAGGTAAGCCAAAGTTAGGCCATATTGATTAGGTGATAGTAATTTGGAGATTAGATTATTGAAGAGATAGATTTTAAAATTTATGCATTACCCATTCAACTTTCCCAACAATATTAAAGTTATCGGTTTTTTTTACTAAAATGGGGGAATGATCTAAATTAGTACTTTGTAATATAATATATTTATTTTGCTTTACTACTTCTTTTATGGTAATTTCGTTATTCAATGAAATTATGGCAATAGTTCCATTACTTACATCGTTTTGTCTTCTTATAATTACAATATCGCCTTCTTCAATTCTTTTACCTATCATACTTTTATCTTTTACTCGGATAGCAAAAAGATCTTTCATGGGAAGAGTTTCCAGCCCAGGAGGAATTGGACTATATCCTTCTATATTCTCTGAGATAGAAGAAGGTTTTCCTGTTGAGATAATATTGTAGATAGGAATTTGTTTGAAATCATCTTTGGCTTTTATAGGAGGAAGATATCCCATAAGGTATAAAAGATCTTCTGGTTTAACCTGATAAGCTTTAGCCAGTTTATTTAATATTCCGGCAGAAGGTTTTCTCTTATTCCTTTCAATTAAGGAAATGTATGAGTTAGATATGCCAGTTTTGAGCTCTACTTGCTTAGTGGTAAGATTGTTTTTTAACCTTAATTCTTTTAAATATGATCCTATTTCCATTAACGTTACCTCAATATCTTTTTGCTTGCAATTGTTATTATATAATATTTTTCTGATATAATTGTAAAAAAAGGCAAAAAATTTTTTAAAAATCATTGACAAATGTAATATTTAATGATAGTATTCTTACTAATGTTAGAAATAACTCATAACGCCTATGGATTATAAAATAAAAGTTGAAATTAAAAAAAATAATTTGTTGAATATTCTTGCTAGAAAAAATTGGAATTTCACCGAACTTGCACGGAGAATAGGCTATTCTTCCAGTATGATTACTTTATATCTGAATGGAAAAAGAATCCCTACAGCTAAAGTAAGAAGAAGAATGTTAGATGCACTGGGATGTGAATGGGATGATATTTTTTATATCATTGAATCGGATAAATCTCAGTGAGTTATTAAAGTATATAATAAATTTGATATTGATTTGAATGAAATAAAGGGGAAAAAAATATTCTTTTGATATAATTAATTTTAGCAAATATATCTAGGTATGGTATTTATTATTTTACTTTTGAGTATTTTCAGAGGTTGGAGGCTAATGTTAAACCAAAGTAAAGAAAAAACAGAATTAGAAAAATTAAAAAAAGAAGTTGTTGTTTTAAATAAGGAGCGGCGGAGACTTGCTAAAAAGTTATCTGCCTTGAGGTTGATAATTTCAGAGATAAATAACGACCCCGATTTAGACAAGATTTTAAATTTAGTTATAAAGAAAGCTGTTCAGATAGTAGAAGCCGAGCGAGGTTCCTTGATGCTCTTTGATTATAAAACGGAAGAACTGTATATTAAAAGTTCTATAGGTTTAAATAAGAAAACCGTTTCTACTGTCCGAATAGCACCAGGAGAGGGGATTGCCGGCTGGGTCTTTAAAGAGGGAAAACCTTTGTTAGTAAAAGAAGGGGCTAAGGATCCAAGATTTAAAAGCTTTGAAAAGATAGAAGAAGAATTAAAATCAATAATAAGTGTTCCTCTTAAGATAAAAGACCAAGTTATTGGAGTAATTAATTTAGATAATAGAAGAAAGGGTGATTTTTTTAATAAAGATGATTTACAACTTCTTTCTGCCTTTGCCAATCAAGTGGCTATAGCCATCCAGAATGCTCAACTACATCAAGAAATAAAGGGTCTAGCTATTACTGATGGTTTAACCGACCTTTATAATTTTAGATATCTCCAAGAACGTTTAGAGGAAGAAACAAAAAGAGCCCAAAGATTTAGACGACCTTTAGCTTTAATTATGGCAGATATAGATCACTTTAAAGAGTTCAATGATACCTATGGTCATCCAGAAGGAAATAAAGTTTTAAAAGTTTTAGCCAATATTTTAAAAGCTAATGTTCGGGAAATAGATATAGTAGGACGATATGGCGGTGAGGAATTTATTATTATTCTCCCAGAAGCTGACAGAGAAGAAGCCCAGAAAATAGCCGAACGAATCAGGATTAAAGTAGAGGGATATAACTTCCAGAATAAAGAAGACCATCTTAATAATCCTAATAGGAAAATAACCCTGAGTTTAGGAGTAACCTCCTGTTTTCAGGAGAGCATCAGTCCACAAAATTTAATATACAAGGTTGATCAAGCCCTTTATCAGGCTAAAAGAAAGGGTAGAAACAGGATGGAGGTTATTTATTAATAAGCTCCTTTAAGATAGGAGATATTTCTTTTAGATGAGTAACTGTAAAATCTGCTGTTTCTGTATCTATATTATCAGGTTGAAATTTGTTTATCCAGATGGTAGTCATCCCCATGTTTTTCCCGCCTACAATGTCTTTTTTATAAGAATCACCGATAATAATAGATTCTTCCCCCTGGCATCTTGCCTTATCAAGAGCAGCTTGGAATATTTTTAATTCAGGTTTATAGGATTGAACTTCTTCAGAAGTAGTGATAGAGTCAAATATTTCACTAATTCCAAAGACTTCAAATTGAAATTCTTGAAAGTCATTATCGATATCACTTATAATTCCCATATGAAGATCCGTGTTCTTTAATTCCCGAAGAATTAATAAAGTTTCAGGAAATAATTTTATATACTTTTTATGATTTTCTAAGAATGATTTTCTAAGCCATTGAAAATCCTCTTTCGAAGGTTGGATATTATATTCTGCAAGTACCCCTTTAAAAGCTTTTTTGGTAGATTCACGAAGAGGTGTAAAGGATTTTTCTTCCGGGTCGGTATCCAGTAAAGTCATTTCCTTGGTAAATAGATAAGAATTATATTTAATGACCATATTTTCCGGGGAGGCAGGAAGGTTGTATTTTTGAATAACCTCTTTCATCATATGTAAATGAGCAACATTGTCACTTTCAGCACACATTAATGTCCCTCCAAAATCAAAAAATATTGCTTTATATTTTTTTGTTTTATCATTATTTAATTTTCCCATCTTCATCCTCCTTTTATCTGATATATTTTATCACCATTTTGGTTTATAAACTAATTTCAAAACAGTTTTTTGTTGAGAATAATATTTTTTTTATTCTTTTATTTTTATAAGTAAGAGAGAGGTTATCAAAGCAAATATTAATCCAGCCCAGAAGGGTGATAAGGGACCAAACTGGAATTTTAGATATCCTCCCAGGGAAGGCCCGATAGATCCGATTAAACCAGTACAGGTACCGATAAAACCAATTACCAGTCCCCTTGATTGCCGGTGAGTAATATCAGCTAGAAATGAACCATAAGCAATATAACAACTCTGGAAAAAAATGTATAATATGGTAAATAGAGCAATAGTCAGCCATAAAGGAGAACTTAAGCTCCACAAGATTATAAATATTCCCAGACCTGACGCACTGTACGATAACACCTTTTTACTACCCCATTTAGCAATGATTTTTCCTCCCCAGAGACTATATATAACTGCCGCAAAGCCTCCCAATGCAAAAAGCAAATTAATTTTGGATTTATCCAAATTCATTATTTCCTTGGCATATAAAGAAATAAAAGGTCCATGTGTGGTAAGATTAAATAAAAGAAAAAGGGAAGAAAGAGCTAAGATGATTCGCAGCATCTTTTTATTAAATAAATTTTTAAAAGAATCAAATTTATTAATTTTTGTACGCTGGTGATGGGTCTCTTTTAACCAGAATAATCTAGCCAAAGCACAGAAAAAAGTAGTTAAAGAAGTAAGATAAAATAAATATTTTATTTCTATTCGAGGGATCAATATCATCCCCATAGCGGGGCCTATGGTAATTCCTAAAACAACGAATAGTTCAAATTCACTATAGGCTATACCCCTTTTTGTTTTGGGAACAGATTCAGCAATCATGGAATAGAAAGAGGGTAATTGAAGAGCACTTAAACTATTAGCGATAGTAAGAAAAAGTATTAAAGTGATCCAATGAGAAGAATTACCAGCTAAAAAATATAGAAGAGGAAAGAGAAAGCTTGGGATAATTATTAATAACTTGCGGCCAAATTGGTCGGAAAGTATTCCACCTAAAAATTGCATTAAAGTATAAGATAGGGCAAGCAAGGTATACGAAAAACCCACTTGAAAATCATTTGCCCCTAATTCTTGAAGATAAATAGGAAGAACAGGATACCAGCTAAAAAAAGCTATTAGAATAAATAGAACCGTTAAAGATAATACGGAAACATTTTGTTCGATAAATAATAATTGACGGATTTTGGTCAAGAAATTCATTAAGAGGCTCCTTAAGTTGAGTTTAATACTAAATTTTTTATCTAAACTATGGTAAAATATAAACAATTATATCATAATATAAAAGATAAGATAATAAATGAAATGAAAAAATATATTTTAAAATTTTTTTAGAAAAATAGCAGGAAAAAAGGTCTTGGTGAAGAATATTATAAAAAAAGGGAGGTAATATAAATGGAATTAAAGACAGTGAGAATGGAATTCCCTGAAGATGCAAATATTATTATTGGTCAAACTCATTTTATTAAAACCGCAGAAGACCTCTATGAGGTGATGGTGAATGCCGTACCGAATGCAAAATTTGGTCTGGCTTTTAATGAGGCTTCAGGTCCATGTCTGGTAAGGGCAGAAGGAAATGATTCAGAACTGAAAGTGCTGGCTATAAAGAATGTAAAAACTATTGGAGCAGGACATGTTTTTGTTATTGTTTTAAAAGATGCTTTTCCTATCAATGTATTAAATGCTATAAAAAATTGCCCTGAAATCTGTTCTATATTCTGTGCTACCGCTAACCCGGTTGAGGTAATTATTGCCCAAACCGATTTGGGTAGAGGGGTACTGGGAGTTATTGATGGAAACTCACCCAAAGGTGTAGAGACAGACAAAGATGTTCAGGAGCGAAAAGAATTTCTGAGAATGATTGGATATAAAAGATAGCGTAGAGCGGGTAGCGTATAGCGAATAGTGAAAAAAGAAGAAGAAAGTAATGTCCCAAGGTATAAGTAGGGGCAGACCTTGTGTCTGCCCGAAATAAGTAACGAAATATCTAAAAATATATACAGAATTTTTATCTTTTCTCTTTAGAGAAGAGGGGCAAAAGTAAGATGGAATAAAGCTATAAATTATAAAAAAATAAGAGTTTTAATTATAATACTATACGCTAAACGCTATACGCTTTATAATATACTAACGACTAAAATGAAAGGAGTGAATTTAAGTATGAATAAAAAACTTTATAGGTCGAGAAAAGATTATATGATTGCTGGTGTATGTGGAGGGATTGCTGAATATTTTGAAATTGATTCTACCTTAGTGAGGTTATTGGCTGTGTTAGTTGTGCTTTTAGGAGGAGCAGGAGTTGTCGCTTATATTATTGCCTGGATCGTAATCCCCAAGAATCCTGATCAGATTTCTGATGAAGCTTTTGAAGAGAGAGAAAATATAAAAGAAAAAGTCAAAAAGGGCGCAAAGGATGTAATTGAAGAGGTTAAAGAACATTTTAAATCAGAAGAACCTTCTCATAAATCAGAGAAAAATAGGAGGATTTTAGGAGGTATAATTGTAATAGCAATAGGTTTAATCTTTTTATTGAACGGTTTCTTCCCCTGGGTAGGTTGGAACAAACTGTGGCCGGTAATTTTAATCGCTGCAGGTATAATTATTATGATTCAGGCCTTTAAGAAAAAAGATTAAATAGTTATGTCATTAAAATAGTTAGTTAATGGGGTCAGGTCTCAACATTTGACATAAGGTAATTTAAAAAGTTTTATAAGTTATGTCAAATGTTGAGACCTGACCCCAAGGCAGGGGTTTATGTCATTAACTACAAAAATAAAAGAATTAGGAGAAGAAATTGGTTTAGATATCGTCAGGATTACTAATACAGAAAGCTTCCCGGAGGCAGAAAAGCACATTATAGAAAGTGTAGAAAAGGGTTATATTCCTGAAAATGATTACTATATCTCGAAAAATATTTCAGAAAGACCTAATAATCTAAATCTGAATAAAATTTGCAAAAGATGTAACCCGAAGAGTATTCTAAAAAATGCAAAATCTATAATTAGTGCTGCTCAGTGTTATTTGATAGAAGAAACAGAAGATATTCAGGATAAAAATCAACCCTTGGGGGAAATTGCTAAATATGATATCGGTAATTTTTATTATGATGTAAAATTGAAGCTAAAAAAAATAGTTGATTTTATAAATCAAGAGACTGATTTTAAATATAAATCTAAAAATAAATCTTGTTACATATCTTTAACAGAAAAGCCGATTGCCCAGCGGGCTGGAGTAGGCTGGTATGGAAAAAACGGGATAATTATTACCGAAAGATTTGGTTCCTGGGTAGTTTTGGGAGAAATTATAACTGAATTAGAATTGGACACAGATAAATCTCTTCAGCGAGATTGTGGCGATTGTGCCATATGCATCGATTCGTGTCCGACTAAGGCTATTGTCTCCCCTTATGTAATTGATCGAACTAAATGTCTTCAGTTTATTTCCGAAAGATCGATGAATGTGCCTTTAGTTTTTCGTGAAAAATGGGGGGATAGATTGTATGGCTGCACTACCTGCCAAGCGGTTTGCCCCCAGAACCGTGAAGTAATGCCTAAAAAATATAAACCGGAATATGGGTATATCGGTTCAAAAATTCCCTTAATACCATTATTGCAAATTACCGGAGAGGAATTTCAAAATTATTTTGCTTATAACCAGATTGCTATGAGACCAAGAGATGCAATCAATAGAAATGCTGTTCTGGCTTTGGGTAATATTGGTGACCCTCGGGCTGTTGTTCCCTTGATTAAAGTCTTACAGGAAGGCGACAATCCAACGGTAAGAGGACATACTGCCTGGGCTCTAGGTAAAATTGGAGGAGAAAAGGCGAAATTTGCTTTAGAAAAGGCTCTAAAGATTGAAAGGGACGAAGAAGTAAAAAAAGAAATTACTAATGCTTTGAAAATGTTTTAAATAGATTAATTGGGAAAATAAAATCCAGAATTCAGAAACAGTTCTGTCATTGCGACAAAAGAAAGGATCAAAGTACAAAATGATTCAGGTAGAAGGATTGACCAAGATATTCCATGATAAAAAAAGAGGCAAGATAGTAGCAGTTAATAATTTACAGTTTAATTGCCAGAAAGGTCAGGTATTCGGACTTTTGGGTCCTAATGGAGCGGGCAAAACCACCACTTTACGTATTTTAGCCACTATGATACTCCCTACTAAGGGGGAAATAATGGTAAATGGGCTTGATATAGTAAAACATGCCGCTAAAGTAAGGAGGCAGATAGGATTTTTATCCAGCGAAACAGGATTATATGATCGTTTTACCCCCCGAGAAACCATATTGTTTTTCGGTCGGATTAACGGGATGGAAGATAAAATTATCGAAAAAAGAATGGCTGAGATTTTTCAAAACTTAGATATGGAAGATTTTCAGGATGTCAGAGTAAATAAACTTTCTACCGGAATGAAACAGAAACTCTCTATTGCCAGGAGTATTATTCATAACCCGCCTGTATTAATTTTAGATGAACCAACAGTAGGATTAGATATAATTACGGCTAAAACAGTAATTGAATATGTTAAAAGCTTTAGAGATCAGGGAAAGTGTATTATCTATTCTACTCACATTATGCGGGAAGCTGAAAAATTGTGTGATAGAATTGCGATTATTCATCAAGGCAATCTCATTGCTCAGGGGACCTTAGAAGAATTAAAAAAGAATTCATTATTTGACGATTTAGAAGAAATATTTTTTGAATTAATAAATCAAGGAGAGAATCAAGAATGAGCTGGAAAAATATTAAACTTATCTTTATTAAAGAATTAGTGGGAACCATACGAGATAAAAGAACTATCATTGCCATGATAATAATTCCTTTAATCTTTTATCCTCTCTTGTTTACAGGAATTGGCTATTTTAATAAGGTGGGAAGCATGAAATCAGAAGAAGCTGCCTCAAGGATTATAATATACGGTGCAGAATTTGCTCCTCAATTAGTGAAACATTTCCAGGATTATGAAAAGATTGAAATTCTTATTATAGAAGATGACTCTCCCTCTAAATTGCAAAATGGTGATATTCAGGCAGTTTTAGTAATCCCCTCGGATTATAAAGATAAAATTGAACAGGAAGAACCTAATAAACTTATCTTAAAATATGATACCACAGAGGCTAAATCAAGGATAGCTCAGAAAAGAGTTAATCAAATAATCGAAGAATATAAGAGAGAAATAATTTTGCAGAGACTTTCCCGCCTGGATTTAAAAGAAGAATTTCTTACTCCGCTAATTTTACAAGAAGAAAATATAGCTACTGCAGAAAAAATGACCGGTTCATTTTTGGCAGTTTTGCTCCCTTATTTAATTATAATCCTCATCTTTACAGGGGCGATGCATACCGCCGTAGATATAACTGCCGGAGAGAAAGAAAGAGGGACTATTGCTACTCTATTAGTAAGTCAGATAAGCCGATTAGAGATAGTATTGGGTAAATGCTTTGCTGTAATGTTAATTTCTTTTACCAGTATGGTTTTGGGACTTTTCGGACTTACTCTTGCTTTTTTATCGGGTACTTCTATTGCCGGGGGCATTGAGGGAGTGCAATTTGGGATATCTGTTAATACTATCTTTTTACTCTTTTTAGTTTTATTCCCTTTAGTTGGTGTAGCCAGTGCAGTGCTGGTGATGGTAGGCATATACGCCCGTAATATTAGAGAGGCCTCGAGTTATATCACCCCTATCTATATGCTGACTATCTTCTTGGGAATAATTTCTATAAGTCAGGGAATGGAATTGACCGGCAAAATGTTTTTAGTTCCGGTTTTAAACAGTAGTTTTGTTTTTAAAGAGCTATTGATGGGCAAGATTTACTGGGATCACATTATAACTACTTTCGGTGCTAATATAATTATTGCCGGGATAGCTCTATTCGGAGCAACTCGTCTTTTTAACAAAGAAGAAGTCCTCTTTAGAAGTTGAGAATCACGAGAAATATTTTCTATAACTTATGCTATTGATATAATAAGAATATAAAAAGAGAAATAATTAAAATATTTTTGAATTAAAATAATAAAGCTAAAGATATTAATGGAATTAACAATTTAGTAAAATTATAGGATTAAACAAAGTGGGTGTTTTGTAATGAGAAAGCCTCTTGTTTTTATATTATTAGTATTTATAATTTTTTTATTAGTAGTCATATATGAACATGACAAAATTGACGAAAGAGATGATTATATAGTAAAAAGACAGAGTATGGTATTAAATCAATTGCGAAACAGAGATATAGTCGATTCTGAAGTATTGCAGGCTATGCTTACCGTCCCCCGCCATCAATTTGTCGATGAACATATCAGAGAATCTGCTTACAATGATTACCCCCATGCTATCGGTGAAGGTCAAACTATTTCCCAGCCTTATATTGTAGCTTTAATGTCCCAGTTATTAGAGTTAAAAGGGGATGAAAAAGTCTTAGAGATAGGAACTGGCTCTGGATATCAGGCAGCAGTTTTAGCTGAGATTGTAAAGGAAGTTTATACAGTAGAGATATATGAAAGTCTTTCTAAAAAATCAGAAAAATTACTAAAGGATTTAGGTTACCAAAATATCAAGTTTAAGGTTGGTGATGGTTATTACGGATGGGAAGAATATGCCCCTTATGATGCTATTATAGTAACCTGTGCCCCTGACCATGTCCCTCCATCCCTTCTTCAGCAGATTAGAGAAGATGGAGGGCGAATAGTAATACCTGTTGGTGGAATATGGATGGTTCAAACTCTAATGAAAATAGAAAAAATAGAAGGAAAGATTAAATCCAAAGGGATTATCGGGGTAGGATTTGTTCCTATGATCGGACATAGCAGATAGGGAGCATAGTGAACAGAGAACCATCCTCTGTTCCCTAAAAAAAGATAAAAATATTTCTAAAAAAGAAGGATTTTTTAAACTTATAAAGAATATTATATATAACAAAAAAATATAATAATTATTTAAATCGTTGAAAAAAGTAAACTATCCCAAAGGATAGGACACAAAGTTATGGGTCTAAATTACTTTAGTGATATGACTGCCAAACTGCCAATTTTTAAAATTACAAAGTGTTGGCAGTTTTTTTATTTTAGAGTATCAATAAAAATTGGGTTTAACATCATATTTTAGCGGAAAGGAGGAATGAGAGTAGAAAGAATATAGATATTTTATGAAATATGCATATTTAGAAGATTGTAAAATAAAGAAAAATAAATAAAGGAGATAGATATCATGAAAATAAAAAAAGTATTTATGCTTTTAATTTTCTTTTCCATTTTTGCCTTTATGAATATAACAGTTTTTACAGCCAACAGCTCAAATCTTCCTAAATATTTTAACACCAATGGTGATTTAATAAATAGCTGGTACTGGCTTCGAGATAATTCCCTTCAAAATTACGCCCAGTGGACTTTCGAAAATATCCCATCTGGAAATAATGACTTAACGCTTGATATTACTGCTTTGGCCACTGACCGTCAGAATGGTGGGAGAGGTTTTCCTGCGGAATTCTTACTTATTTATGAGGTACCAGGCGGAAATGTTTTTGTGACCCAAAAAGTAACCTTAAGAAATATATCAACATCCGATGATCCTGTTGGTTACACCTGCAATGGTCAGATTACTATACCTCGATTAATTCTTCAGGGGGCATCTGTTCTCTTTCTACGAATTGAACGAATTTCCTCTAATACTAATCACGTTGCTTTTAAAAAAGGAAGTATTGAGATAGTAGAAACTACTGGAGAAGAAACATTCCCTCCTTATCAAGAGACTCAATTTTACCAGGGTAGTCAATTACCTGATACAAATAATCAGAATGAGGCATTTATGATTCAACCTGGTACTTATCACGGAAGCCTTGGTGGACAAATAGCAGGAGGTCAAATTGATAAAGAGGACTGGTATAGTTTAAACTTGCAAGAAGGACAAATTATTAATCTCCAACTTACCCAACCTTCCGGTGGTTTTTTTACTATCTTTCTAAGAAAATCTGGATCAACTTCCAACCTTGGTTACACTTTAACTCAAGATAACATTAGAAATCTCCAACACGTGGCTGACATTAGCGGGATATGGTTTATCAGGATAAATCGTTCTTCCGGTGAGGGAAATTATCAGCTTTCAGTGGATATTCAGAATCAGAACGATGCAGGAAGTAATCACGATGCTGGAGATTCTTTTGAGGATTCGATGGCTCTTTATCCTGGAGTCTTTACTGGATTCTTAAATAATGCGGATAAGGTAGATTGGTATAATATAAACCTCTTAGAGGGGCAGACTATAAATCTTCAACTTTTTATGCCATCTGCTTCTAATTTTAGACTCTATCTATACCGTCCTGGATCTACTTCTTCAAGAGCAGTTTCACCAACCCCTCAGGGGAATATGACAACTCTGCAGCATACAGCTGATGTCAGTGGAATTTGGGGTATCAAGGTTACTCGTTCATCAGGAGAAGGAGATTATCAACTTTCCATAAATATCTCCGGTTACCCATCTGGCCAGATAGACCAATCTCAATCTTTTTCTTTAGAAGGATTCACTGCCAATAAGTTTAGGTCTAATGGTAACCTAATCCAGGGTTGGTACTGGTTGCGAGATTCTGCCCTGCAGCATTATGCGGAATGGACATTCGAAAATATTCCATCAGGAAATACCAATCTAACCCTGGATATTACTGCACTTGCTACTAATCAGGCTGACGGAGGAAGAGGTCTTCCTGCCAGGTTTAAACTTATTTACGGATTTCCAGGCAGCGGCACAATGGGAGGAGTCCTTCAAACTGCAGATGTTATTCTTCCCAATGTTTCACCCTCAAGTGACCCTGTTGGTTATACCTGTCATGCTTTAGTAAGTATTTCCAGATCTTTTATAGCCGGAGCTACCACTTTTTTCTTTAGAGTAGAACGTATATCACCCAACGATAACCATGTAGCTTTTAATCAAGAGAGCATTACTTTGTTTACCGAAGAACCATCATCCACTTATCGCGAAATCGAGAGATCGGGAACTAAATAGAAATATATGTAAATAGAATTATACTTAAAATGATGTAGGGTATTTTATCTAGAAAGAAATTTAGGAATAATAATATGAAAATTAAAATTACTTTATTTATCATTCTTTTCTGTTTTTTGGTTTTACTTATTTCTAATGTTTTTGCAGAAGTAACTATTCGCGGGAAAGTCCAATATTGGAATTTAGAGCAGGGGATAAATGCAACAAAAGGTACTAAGCCAGAGAATATTGAAGGCGGCCGATATTTACCTGCTCGTCGGTTATTACTAGAAGTAGAATTTGATAGCCCCCTTACCATTGACGATCAAACCTATACTGATGATTCTGGTTACTATAAGGTAACTCACCGAAATCCTTGGTATGGAGACTGGGATGTAGATGTGGAAGTTCGAGCAGAGGTAAAACTTGCTACTATTAATGGTGAAGATGTTTTGGTCAGTTGTTATGAAGGTGCTTTTGATATTTGGCCTTATAATGGCCAGACCGGGGATAGAAGTGTAGGGGATGACGGAACAATAACTTTTGATGTATACATTGGCGGTCCTGATAATAATATTATAGAGTGGGATAATGATGAAGGTGGAGAGGGTCGTGATCATTTAGTAGCATTTTTTATGTGCCAAGTGATTCTTGATGCCTTCAATTGGCTTGAAGAGCGGGCACCAGAAGGGAAAGAGATTAAACGTGATACTAGTTTATTTTATCCTACGGATAAAACTCGTTTTAATGCATATCTTAGTCCTCCAGGGGTAGCATGGATTGATATTAAAGATGTATTTTATTATCCGGATGAAATTGATGCATATATAATTCTGAATAATAGTAAAGAAGTAAGCCAGAGATGGCGGGGGTTACGCGCTAGTCTCACCCATGAATTCGGGCATAAAATTATGCATGGCGTTTATGATTACTGGCCTGAACCTCTTGAAATTTGGGAAAGAACTTCAGCTCATCAAGTTACCACTTGTTTATATGCTGAACTTGGTTGGGTAGAAGGGTGGGCTGAGTTCTTTGCTGCTGCGGTTTTAAACTGGCCTACTATAAATGGGGTAAAAAGCGAAGTGGCTGATAATATTGAACAGGTCTATTATCCTGCAGTAGAAGTTCCCAAGATAGATTTTGAAGGTAAGGGAAATTTTAATTGGAGAGACGAGGTTCCAAATGACAAGCGTGATATTAACGAAGGGGAAAATGCTGCAGTTTTATGGGATATCTTTGACCCAAAGGGATGGGAATATCTATCTCAGGACCAGCAGGATGCAAAACCTGTTGATTGGCCTACCCCACTGAAATGGTATGACCGTTTAGAAGACTCAAATTTCGAACATATTTGGGAGATGATAGCTGGTTGGAGGGAATATGGCCCAATAGATGTGCGAAGGCAACCAGATTGCCTAATCGATGAAGGTGATGTATGGGAAGATAGTTTTTGGTATTTCTGGAAGAATAAAGATGACGGTTATGGAAACGATACTGAATTAATGCACGGACTTAAAGCAATTATGTATAATCGGGGTATTACTAGCACGGAATATGTGGAACATAAACCTGAAGTTATAATCAAACAGGTAGATATAGAAAATCAGAAGATAGTGATAGAAGTGACTGAAGAAGATACCGAAGACCAACCCTATTTGTATTATAATTTAGTATACCCTGATGATACCAGAGAATATTATCCATTTTTTGCAGAAGACCAGCCTCTAAGCGGGGATTGGGAAAATAATACCCTTTCTTTTTCTATCGATGTTTTACCTTTTCATCAATGGCCACAGAACAAATTAATAGTGATGGTACACGATAATATGCTATGTTCTTTTACTGATTATGTTTATATACCACCTCCTTTGGAGTTAAAAGTAGGCTGGGGGAATTACCCTCTTTTATTCCCCTTAATACCAGAAATCATTTAAATTACGATTTTTA
>JAKLPU010000046.1:0-6658 GCA_022013755.1 Candidatus Atribacteria bacterium
ATCAATGAAAAGGGTGGAATTTTGGGTGGCAGAATGATTGAAATTAGAGTAGTTGATGATGCTTGTGAACCCAAACAAAGTGCTTTAGCAGCAACGAAGTTAACATCTCAGAAAGATGTAGTTGCTGCTATTCAAACCTACGGCTCTTCTATTACCCAGCCTGCTTCTGATATATATGAAAACTATAAAAAAGTAAATATTGCTTATGGTGCAACTGTTACCGGTCTTACCGAAAGAGGATTAAAGTATTTCTTCCGTACTTGTGGAAGAACCGATACTCAAGGTGCATTTTTTGCAGATGAAGTCGTTCCTCTCTTTAATGCTAAAAAAATAGCCATTATGCATGATAACCTAACCTTCTCTTTAGGGCTTGCTGAAGATACCAAAAAATCCTTACAACCTAAGATAGATGCTGGAGAGGTAGAATTAGTCTACTTTGATGCAATTACACCCGGAGAATCTGATTATACTGTTCCTCTGACTAAATTAAGAGAAACTAATCCGGATATATTCTATTTCACCGGTTATTTCCCGGAAGCAGGATTAATAATCAGACAAGCCCGCGATATCGGAATTACGGCAGTATTTGTAGGCGGAGATGCAGCCATTAATGAAGATTTCATTAATATTGCCGGTTTAGAGTATGCTGCAGGTTGTTATCAAACCCAGGAAGCCTTAATCGAATATTTTACCAACCCTGAAGCAATGGAATTTAAAGAAGCCTATAAGGCGAAATATAATACTCTTCCATCCAGCCCCTGGTCAGTTTATGCTGCCGATGCTCTCTGCGTACTTGCAGAAGCTATTGACAAATCTGGTTCCACCGATTCAGACGTCATCGCTGATTATCTGAGAAATAAGATGGATAAATTCCCCAGTATTACCGGTCCAATAAGTTTTGATGAAATTGGTGACCGTGTAGGAACCGGAATTAATCTTTATGTAGTAAACGCAGATGGAAGTTTCGGAATTTACGGAAAATAAAATAAAAATGAGGTAAGATACGAAGATGAAAATCATATTAGAGCAGTTACTTAACGGATTGACCATAGGTTCATTTTATGCTCTTATTGCTCTCGGGTATTCCATGGTATACGGGGTAATGAAGCTGATTAATTTTGCGCACGGAGACTTATTTGCCCTGGGTTCTTATCTTGGATATACCCTTCTCGTATTTGGCTCTACCTATGTTACCGTCACCTTTGGTATATGGGGCGGTATGATTGCGGCTATGTTAATAGCCGCAATCGGCATAGGAATTGCCGGTACTTTAATAGAGCGAATTGCCTATCGTCCAATATATTCAGTAGGCCGGCTTCCCGCAGTAGTGTCTGCATTAGGTGCTTCAATTGTTATACAAAATGGGATAATGGTTGCTTGGGGCCCGCGCCCGCAAGCTTATCCCTCACAGGTTGTTCCTTCGATTATGTTAAATATTGGAGAGTTTAAAATTACTTTATTACAAGTTATAATTTTATTGATTTCTTTTATGCTTATGGGACTTTTATATTATATTGTTCAAAAAACTACCTTTGGCGCAGCTATCCGTGCTTGTGCTTTGGATAGAGATACTGCCGCCTTAATGGGGATAAACATTGAAACAATTATATTTTTTATTTTTGCTTTAGGCCCGGCTTTAGGCGGAATGTCAGGAGTAATGGTAGGTATGTACTATAGGAAGATTAGTTTTATAATGGGATGGAATTATGGATTAAAAGCCTTTACTGCTACTATCCTGGGAGGTATCGGTAATATCCCGGGGGCAATGCTTGGCGGGCTTCTCTTGGGGGTATTGGAAATGTTAGGATCTGCCTACATTTCTACCGCTTATAAGGATGTGTTTGTATTTTTAGTTTTAATATTAGTATTAATTTTTCGCCCCAGAGGTCTTTTGGGTGAAAAAGTTGCAGAAAAAGTGTAAAGGGGCGAAAATATGAAATTAAACAAAAATATAACAGAAAAAAATAGTATATTTAAAAATTGGATGGTTATCTTAGCAGCGATTTTATTTATAATATTACCTTTTATAATAAATGCTTATTGGGTAGATGTCTTATTTTTCTTCGGCATCTATGCTCTTTTGGGACTTAGTTTAAATATTGTTTTAGGAGAAGTGGGGCTTTTTGATTTAGGACATATGGGATTTATGGCTATCGGTGCTTACACTACCGCAATACTTAATGCCACCTTTGGAATTCCTATAATTATATTATTACCAATAAGTGCGATTGCAGCAGGCGCCTTTGCCTGGTTAGTCTGTTCTCCAATCATCCATTTAAGAGGAGATTACCTATGTATTGTAACCATCGGAATGGGTGAAATCGTCCGGCTTACTTTAAACAATAATCCATTCGGAATAACTGGTGGTCCAAATGGAGTCTTCGGAATTGATTTTCCTTCATTGGGTAGTATCTTTGTAGTTGATAATTCTACTAAATTTTATTATTACATATGGTTAATAGTCGGCCTGACTATCATCGGTTTGGTTAATTTGCAGCGTTCACGTATAGGTAGAGCCTGGAACTGTATCCGAGAAGATGAAATTGCTGCAGAGGCTACCGGGATTAATGTTAGGTATTATAAGTTATTGGCATTTGTTTTAGGAGCAGGTTTAGCCGGGATAGCCGGTAATGTTTATGCTACTAAATTAATGATGGTATCTCCCGAGAGTTTTAACTTTATGGAATCCTGCATGCTCTTCTGTATTGTATTAATCGGAGGAATGGGTTCCATCCCCGGAGTGTTAATTGGCTCTGCTGCCATCAGCCTTTTCCCGGAATTCTTCCGAACTTTTGCCCAATACCGAATGCTAATTTTTGGAGCGGCAATGGTGGCTATGATGATATTTAGACCTGGTGGTATTTGGCCCAGAAAGAGGGGGGCTGCCGAATTCAAATCACTTTTAATGAAAGCAGGAGAAGAAAATGGCTAAAGACAATAATAGTATGGAAACAATGATAAGAACCAAGCAAGAAAATGAAGAAATAAATAAAATTAATAAAGTTGTTTTTCAAACCGATAAACTTACCAAAAAATTCGGCGGATTAATTGCAGTAAACAATTTTGACCTTAAAGTGAGTCAAGGGCAAATAAGCAGTCTGATAGGCCCTAATGGAGCAGGAAAAACTACCGTTTTTAATGTAGTTACCGGCATATATAAAGCTGATGGTGGAAAAGTTGTTTTTAAAGGAGAAGACCTTGCCGGTAAAAAGCCTCATCAGATTATAAAAAAGGGGATTGCACGGACTTTTCAAAATATCCGACTTTTTTCTAATATGACCTGTCTGGAAAATGTTATGGCCGGCCAGCATTGCCGCAGCAGGGAAGGAACCTGGTCTTCTGTTTTACAAACTCCCGGGCAAAGAAAAGAGGAATTAGAAATTAAGAAAAATGCTGAAAACCGCCTTAAACAGGTCGGATTATGGAAATATCAAGATGAATTAGCAAAAAATATTGCCTATGGTAATCAGAGAATGTTAGAAATAGGCCGAGCTTTAGCCTCTAATCCCGATTTATTAATTTTAGACGAACCAAGCAGCGGTCTAAATGATAAAGAATCTGAAGACCTGATAATATTTTTAAAATCCTTATTAAAGGAAGATTTAACTATTTTGCTTATCGAACACGATATGAATGTAGTAATGGGAATTTCTCATTGGGTTACGGTGATGGATGAAGGTAAAAAAATTGCTGAGGGTTTGCCCGAAGATGTATATAGTAATCCTCAAGTAATTGAAGCTTACTTAGGCAAAGACGAAGAGGAGGAGGAATAGTAATATGACTATATTGTTGAAAGTAGAAGATTTAAAAATATTTTATGGTTCTATTGAAGCTCTTAAAGGAATTTCACTTACAGTTGATGAAGGCGAAATAGTTACCGTATTAGGGGCAAATGGAGCCGGGAAAAGCACTCTTTTAAGGGCTATCTCCGGGTTATTGCCCATCCGCAGCGGAAAAATTAAGTTAGATGACCAAGAACTTAACAATGTTAAGGCATTTAAAATAGTTATGGGGGGTATTTCGCACGTACCCGAGGGTCGAAAAGTATTTGCAACTCTTACAGTCGATGAAAATATTAATTTGGGTGCATATACTCGAAGAAAAGACAAAAAGAATATTAAAGAATCTAAAGAAAGGGTTTATGATTTATTTCCTATTCTTAAAGCGCGACGTAATCAATTATCCGGAACATTATCAGGTGGTGAACAGCAGATGTTAGCAATGGGAAGAGGTTTAATGAGCACCCCCCGCATCTTACTTCTGGATGAACCTTCTCTGGGTTTGGCTCCCTTATTAGTAAAACAAATTATCCAAATTATCCGTGAAATTAATAATCAGGGTATATCAATATTATTAGTAGAACAAAATGCCCGTAAAGCATTAAGTATCGCTGATAGGGGATATGTGCTGGAAACCGGGAATATTACTATTAGTGGATTAGCTTCCGAATTAAAGAGTAATAAAAAAGTCCAGGAGGCCTACCTGGGAGGCGCTGCCCTTAAGAAGAGAAAATAAAGTAATTAGCGTGGAGCGTATAGCGTATAGTGTATAGAAAAATATTCATAAGTATAAAAATAAGTTTTCGGTTATCAGTTTTTGGTGGAGCAGACGTTTTGCCTATAAAATAGTTCGTTAATGTGGAGGGGTCTATAGCAATACGCTCCTTAACTATTTACTAATAATCTTTTCTCTACCCGGTAATTTTTTTTGTCTCCCGTTTTCTCTTTCTTTACGCAATACGCGATACGAATATAAAATTATTGAAAAATGTTGCTATTTTTGATATATTAAGCTTAAAATAGTAAATAGTATGTAGTATTTAGTATATAGTAAAGAAAATAAAAGAGAGAAAAAAGTAGGGGTGTATTACATAAAGTGTAAAGCTAAAAGCGCAAAACTGAATTCGTATCTAGTATCTCGTGAAGATGGTTAGCCGGTTGACCGGTTAGGAAAATAAGAGAAAGAAACCTAATTATATATTATGTAGTAAAAAGAACAAAGTAAAAAAATCATACTCCCCTGTCATTCCCGCGGAAGAGGCTGTGTTGTAACTAACTATATTTAGCAATGATTTTTTGTAACTTAAAAAAATTAAAGGTATTTAGGGTTAATATAAGGATAAAAGATATATTTGTTCTTCTATTAACCTAATATTATTTCATTTTACTTAAAATATAGGGGTATTGCCCCCTTAACAGGTATTTAATTCTTTGATTAAACCTGGTACTCCCAAGAGAGTGATCATACGAACAAGATTAAAGCAAGTACCAATGATTGAGGCTTCAGCCTTTGCTCCTTTTAAGCCTCTTAGGAGGAAGGAATCAAACTTTAGATTATGTTTAATATGTCCGAAGGGAAGTTCAACTTTTTCTTTTCTAAGTTTGTAAATCTCTTGAGAAGAAGGTTCATTATATTGGGCTTCTAACTTTTGTCTTACCTCTTCCTTTAGGAGCCGGCTGATGGTTCTTCCGGTAGGAGATGTGGTACAGATACCGTAATGAGGACAGGAAAGGCATATTTTCTTATCGGTAATTTTATATACTTTATTATTTTCTTTATTAAGACGATAAGGAGTTAGTTTATGTCCTTCGGGACAGATGTAATAATCATCTTTGTAAGTAAAACGTTCTTTGGCAAATTCAGAAGGTTCTCCTTTGGTGACCTGTCTTTGGGAAGGGACAACGACCTTGATCCCCTGGTTATCTATTTTCTCTAAATCATCAGTGGAGGCATAACCACAATCAGCTACTGCTACCTCACACTTTTTATTCAAGGTATGGTTAGCTTTATTGATCTGGGAAGCAAACTGATTAAGGTCATTATTCTCGCTTACTACATCGACAGATAAGATGAGACCTTTCTTTTTATCTACTGTACTCTGGAAGTTAAAGCCGGCATAAAAGTTTTTTCCTTTTTTTATGCGGGTACATTCAGGGTCAGTGGTATTAAAGGATTCTTCTTCTTTTAATTCTTGTAGGATACCTTTAATCTTGGCTTTTAAGGTCTTTTGGTCTTTTAACTCTTTACCCATGGTAACTAAGGAACCTTGTTCGGCCTCATCAATAGCATCACATTGGGCGAGGATATCAGAGATACGCTCATCGATATGCTTTAAGGCCCTTTGGGCCTTTTCCCTGGTCCAGGTATTACCGATTGAGGCATTGGCTCTTATTTTAGTACCATCTAAAAAGAGGGTATTACCTTCGATAAGGTTTAACTTGATACATATTTTGGCACACTGTTTTAGAACTTGGGCTAAAGCCTCTTTATTCTTTCTCCGGAATTCGGCTATAGTTTTATGGTCTGGCTTTAGATTAGAGGTAAGCCAGATAAAGGAGAGGTTGTGATGACAGGCTCTCTCCAACTTTCGGGAGCTGCGGGTACCGTAGGAGTATCCGTAGACTAAGAGTTTTAACATCGCATGAGGATGGTATTCGGAATTACCTACCTTATTAGGATCAAGGGTAATCCCTAAGTCTCTAAAATCAAGTGCCTCTATGAAGGCATCATAGGCACGTACCGGATCATCAGAGGGAACATACTCTTCTATTCTCTGAGGTAAGAGTTGCATTTGGTATCTATTACCATAACGATAAGCCATAATAAATGTTTCCTTTCTTTTGGATGATTATTATGATAATATTATAGCATAAAATCA
>JAKLPU010000047.1:0-3760 GCA_022013755.1 Candidatus Atribacteria bacterium
ACCTGCCCCATTATCTCCTAACAGCCCTAAAATTTCTCCCTGTCGAATCTCAAGGTTTACCTTTTTTAAGGCCTGGACTGCTCTAAAATTCTTTTCTATATCTACCATTTTTGCTAATGAGGTAACTTCCTGCATAAATTAAGATCCTCCTTCACCTTATGTCATTGCGAACTTCGATTTATCGAGGCGTGGCAATCTCGTCGAGATTGCTTCGTCCCGTCACCCATTTACATCTCTAAATGTCTCAGCTTAAGATTGATGGTTGCTGCTATGATTAAAATTGCTCCTACAAATGTTTGATACCAATAAGCAGGTGCACCTATCATTACCAGGCCGGTTCTCATCATGCCCATAAGGAATGCTCCAAAAAATACTCCGATGATTGTTCCATAACCTCCGGTTAAGAAAGTCCCTCCAATAACCGCTGAGGCAATGGCTTCCAATTCCATTCCTGTTCCAAATGATGCGTTGGCCAGATTAAATCTACTAATTACAATACAACCTGACAATGATGCCATTAAAGCTGATAACATAAAATTGGTTACTTTTACTTTATTAGTATTTACTCCCATTGCTCTGGCTACTTCTCTATTTCCGCCAGTGGCAAATACCCAGTTTCCATAACGGGTATTAGTAAGTATAATTGAGAAAATCAGGGTCAGTGCAAGAAACCAAATATGAGAAGGCCGAAAACCATAACCTATAAATCGGGTTAATATGGTTGGCATAATGGCATCACTAGAATAACTAACCGATTCACCTCCGGTTACCGCCAAGAGTGACCCTCTTAGTAACAACATCATACCTAAAGTTGCAATAAAAGAGGGAATACGTGCACGTAAGGTTATTATCCCATTACAAAATCCGATAAAGGCTGCTATAGCCAAGGTGATTACAAAGGCTAATGGTGAATTATATTTATTAGCTAAGGTTACAAAGAGGAAACCTGAGAAGGCATAAACACTACTCACTGAAAGATCGAATTCTCCAGCAATCATTAAAAAAGCCACACCGATAGCCATAATTCCTAATTCTGAAACTATAGTAAGTATTCCGGTAATATTACGTAAGGTTAAAAATTTTGATGAAAAAATGGAGAAAATTATAAGCAATGTTAGGAAAGCAATTATCACTCCAAATTCAGGCCATCTACGTATCTGAGAAAAACTTAAAAATTGCCCTCGAGTTTCAACTCCTATGTTGTTCTTTGACTCTTCCATCAATTCCTCCTAATAGTTATTTTATATAATGTTGGGTGGCACTATTTCTCAGACACCACCCAACATATCTAATGATCACCGCTTACAGTCAAGATTTACCTATATCCTTCTTTAACTAAACCCTCTAAGTCAGGAATATTATCTGCAGTAATGACAGCTGGTCCTGTGGAGACTGGTGCCGGTGGAGGAATATAATTATACTTTGCACTTAAATAAGCAAATACTACTCCGAGGTAACCCTGAAGGTATTGCTGCTGATCCATAGTAAACATTACTTTGCCTTCCTGGATGTATTCGAGTATCTTAGAAGAGGCATCCATCTGGGCAATCTTTACATCTACTCCTACTTTTATTCCATCTGCTTCTAAGCGCGGAATGATTGTCTCTGTACGAAGAGTGTTTGAACAGAATATTGCATCGGTTTCCGGATGTGCTTTTAAATAAGCAGCTACCATCTCGGCTCCTTTAACTGCATCGTCAGTAATGTCCAGAGATTCTACCATTACCCCTTTTGCTTTCAGGGTATCCATATAACCTCTTCCTCTTGCTTCGATGTGAGTGGCTCCTGGATGATGGTTAGCAAATATTGCGCGTTTGGGAGTAAATCTCGCTAATGTCTCCTGAGCTGCCTTAACTCCGATAAAGTAGCTATCTTCACCAACATAAGTTAAAACAGGTATCCTAACTTCGGGATCTCTAAGGTCTGGTGCATTAATCGCTACTACCGGTAGTCCTTTAGCAATAGCTGCTCGAAGGGGTTCATCCATAGCTTCAGGTGCAGTCAAGGTGCAGACCAAGGCATCGGGTTCACTTGCCAATGCTGCTTCTATATAGGCCATAAACTCTTCAAGTTTAAATTCTGCAGGTCCGGTGTAAATTACCTTTAAATCGGGATATAGAGCCCCTGCATCAAGTGCCCCTTTCTCACAAACTTTCCAGAATGGATCCGCAATACCACCGTGGACTACTACATAAATTTTATATTCCTTTTCAGCTGCAAAAGAAGATAGGAAGATGCTCGACAACAAGAAAAACACTAAAAAAATAAACAAACCAGTTTTTAAATTACTTTTCATTTTTTACCTCCAAAAAAATATTTTAAAATTTTAAAAACACTTAGGAAAAATTCTCTTCTTATGTCTCACCTCCTCTGGTTAGTTCCCTGTTTTTATTAAAAGGATAATCTCTTTTCTTAGGGTATGGCTACAGGGAGTTTCTCGATTTTTAAAAAGCTTATTTTAGTGATTTTATTAGTGGAAAAACTGCGTTAATTAATAATCTGAAAATGTACTATACATAAGTTTTAGGAACAATCTAACCGGTTTTGAAAATTTACGCGAACGTTTGCATTATCATAATTATGCATTCGATTGCAGGTGATTTTATTTTACAATAAGACAATCCTTCCTGTCAATAATTTTTTATAATATTCTATGATAGAATTTACTTTACTGCGTTTAAGACAAATAAATAGGTGCCTGTTCCCTATTTATTCTAATAATCAGTGCCTCCGCTTTGTATTTTTATTTATCAGCATTACATTTTCCCCAGGGATGCTGCTAAATAGTCAGATTTTAGAAAACGCTCCACAATAAAGAGCATGATAATATTCGGTGTCATCATAAGCAGTGCCACTACTGAGGCATTGGTTCGTATGAAATTATACCCCATGAATGAGTAGAGAATGGTCGGTATGGTCTCAAAAGTAGGGGTACCGATAATAAAAGTAAGGTTGAACTCTTCGATGCTGACAGTAAACGCAAAAATCATACCTGCCAGCAATCCAGGACGGATCATGGGTAAGAAGATATCCCTGATTTTAACGAAAGTATTCGCCCCAAGATTTTCTGCCGCGTCTATCACATCTTGAGGAATTGTCTGGAAACTGGTGGTCATCACCCGGATCATATAGGGCATGCTCATCAACGTATGCGCAAGCACCAGCCCGAAAAAAGTTTGACTCAAACCGAATGCGGCGAAGACCCTGCTGAGGAAAAGCGCCACTACCATTCCTGGCATAATAATAGGGAGGAGTACCACCAGCATAAAAAATTTCTTACCGGGTATTTTCTTTCTACCCAGAACATAGGAAGTGGGTAATGATAAGACTAGCGAGAGAAGCACCGCCAGTGGTGCTAAACTGTAGCTAGTACGCAATGCCCGCCCGATATTGGTATAATCGAATACAAATTTCCATTGCGCAAGTGAAAAGCTTGGCGGGAAAACATTGGGGTAAGACCAGGGGTTCTTGGGATCAACCAAAGACCACATCACCGCCATAAGGATAGGTATACCGACCCACAAAACAAGGACTATCATAAAAAAAATCATTAGAAGCAAGTAGAAACGCCTTATCCTTCGTGCCTGTATGAGATGTAGTGGTTTTATTGTTGTACTACCTGTTGAAGCCATACTACACTTCTCCCTTAAAAAGTTCCGCGAAT
This sequence comes from Candidatus Atribacteria bacterium, assembly GCA_022013755.1. GTDB lineage: Bacteria > Atribacterota > Phoenicimicrobiia > Phoenicimicrobiales > Phoenicimicrobiaceae > Sediminicultor. Next base: position 3,665 of record JAKLPU010000047.1, read on the forward strand.
CTTGAATAAGCCCAGATGACAATGAAGGCGGTCACGATAATGATCACTCCCAATACAGCTGCCTGATCCCATTCCTGATATATAGTGGCCATGATG
>JAKLPU010000048.1:0-3952 GCA_022013755.1 Candidatus Atribacteria bacterium
ATAAGATAATTTATCTAAGTGATAAGATTGAACCTTTAAGGAATATGAACGGAGTGGAAGAAGTAAGAAAAATGGCAGAAATAGATTTAGATAGAGCAGCCTTAATGGCCCTGGATAAAGGATTACTCTATCTGATAAGTAAAAATTTATTAATTCATCCAATTTCTATTGAAGCTAGGAACAATATCCTAAGCAAGGTGGTTTTTGTTTAATGTATAAAAATAATTTAGGGGAAAGCATAAGAAGGAACAAAAAAAGAGAGTTAAAAAAGAAAAAAGAAAAAAAAGTAATCTTGATTATGTTTTCTATCCTATTATTAGCTGCTCTATTTTTTTTATTAGAATATTTTGGGATATTTCCCTATAGCTCTGACATAATGTCTTACAATCGAGTGAATATCTTAATTGTGGGCTGTGACGAGATTGAAAACCATGGACGTGCGGATACTATTGTTTTTTTAAGCATTTCTCCAAAGACTAAAGATGCCCTTATCCTGTCCATTCCCAGAGATACCAGGGTGGAAATTCCAGGAAGAGGAATGGACAAAATAAATCATGCCTATGCCTTTGGAGGAGAAAGCTTGATATCTGAAACTGTCAGTTCTTTTTTAGATGTACCGATTCATTTTTATGCAGTGGTAGATTTTAACGGATTTGTTTATATTATTGATGAGTTAGGCGGGGTAGAGATTGATGTAGAAAAAGAGATGTATTATGTGGATAAGGCAGGAGGGGTGGAAATAAATCTTCACCCGGGGAAGCAAATATTAGATGGGGAAAAAGCCTTGCAATACATAAGATTCAGGTACGATAAATTGGGAGATTTAGGCCGAATAAAAAGGCAACAAAAATTAGCCTTAGCTGTAATAAAAAAAATGATAAGCTTTGATTCTATAATTAAAATTCCCCAGATATCTGAAGGGATGAAAGAGTATATAGAGACTAATATAGAAGCACGAGATACTGTTGCCTTAGCTAATTTGTTCAGAGGCGTAAATCAAGAAAAGTTTAGGGTTGAAACCGTTCAGAGCAAACCAGTTTACATTAAGGGAATCAGTTATTTAGAACCAAACGTGGAAGAAGTACAGCAAAGAGTGAAATCACTGATCTATAGTAAAAATAGCGGGATGAAAGTCGAAGTTTTAAATGGAAATTCAATGATGGGTATTGCCCATAAAATAGCCCAAGATTTAGAATTACAGGGATTTGAAATCGTAAATGTTGGTAATGCCGATAATTTTAATTACCAGCAAACTAAAATTATAGTTTATTCAAAAGAGGTAAATTTAGATAATCAATTTAAAGAATTGTTTAAAGATTTTGAGATTGTTAAAGAATACCAAGACCAGACTAATTTAGATTTAGTTATAATATTGGGGAAGGATATGATTAATTAGAAAGAGGTGATGTTTTTGAATAAAAGTTCACTGGCTATTGCAAAAATAGCTGTAGCTGCTGCCGAAGATAAAAAAGCAAAAGATACAGTAATATTGAACCTAGGCAAATTGACTCTAATTGCTGATTATTTTGTAATCACCAGTGGTGATTCAGAACCTCAATTAAAGGCAATAAGTATTTTTATTATGAGGAAATTAAAAGAAAATAAAATTAGATTATTGCATTATGAAGGCAAGCCTGAAACAGGATGGATATTATTAGATTACGGTGATGTGATAGTTCATATATTTTCTAAAGAGAAAAGGGATTTTTATGACCTGGAATATATTTGGCAGGAAGCAAAGAAAATTCGTTTATTAAAAAGAAAGAAAATATTAAAGGAGGAAAAGTAATGAGTGCGAGTGAAGAAGGTAAGGGAAATTGGGTTTTCGGATTAATCATATTAGCGGTTGGTATCATATTTATAGTTGAAAATTTCACTGATTTAGAAATATGGGGAAGAGTATGGAATCTGTGGCCACTAATTTTACTTATTTGGGGAATTAAAGAAATTTGGCAAAATAAATCCATTTTTTTTGGGGTAATATTAATAGCTATAGGAACCATCTTTTTAGCTAAATATTTTTTCGGTTTTGAGGTATCAGAAAATATCTGGAAATATTGGCCAATATTAATAATTGCCCTGGGAATCGATCAAATTTTTAAATCTTTTGGAGGAGTTAGAGCTAAAACTAAGAGGAAAGTAAAAGAAGAAGAAATATAATTACTTTTTGTCTACTTCTTGTTGTTGTCGTCGTTTCTTGTTTTTTACCCTTTTAATTTCTACCAAAAGGACTATAGCTCCGATACACAAATTAAAGTAAAAGACTATAAATCTCCAGGTCCCTACAAAGAGACCTAAAAGGTGAAGAGGAACAAAGAAAGAAAACAATGAGGCAAAACCTGCTTCTGCTGTCCCGCTGCCACCCGGAGTAGGCATAAAAGGTAAAATAAAATAGAATATAACTTGCATTACTAATACATGGGAGAAATTAAAGTGTAGGTTAAATCCCCAAAGAAGCAGGGGGGCTGCCAGGAAAAAAGTGCCCCAAAAGATAATTGTATAGAGGGTAGATAATAGTAGTTTAATCCAATTTTCTTTTAGTAGAGAAAAACTCTTGTGAAATTCTTTGATTTCCAGGATTACTCTATTGAATAAGTGTGATATTTGTTCTTTTCTTGAAAACTTCGAGATACAGGGTAAATGTTGAATTTTAGATATTATTCCTAACATCTTTTCGGGGTATTTTACTGCCAAGATAAATAAAAAGAGAAAAAACAGAGAAATTAAGATAGCTCCGTTGATAAGGATGGCAGAAAGAATGGTGTAATTAGTCATTGTTCTTTTAAAGCCGAAAAAGATAATAGGAGCAAAAATAGAAAAAACTAAAGTCTTAATCAGGGGCATGATGGTGGCAACCATAGTAGCCTTACCTAAAGTCAGGTTATTTTTTATACCTTTATTAAATAGATATATTTGAGCGGGTAGGGTACCGGAGAAGAAAGGGGTTATACCACCGGCAAAGTTACTAATATAGTACACTTTTAGGGCTTCGGTAAAAGTAATATTTTCATTAACTGCCTCTACGGTCATTTTTATTCTGAGAGCATCTATCACTGCAGCAAATACCATTAGAACAAAAGCTAAGAAGAGGTATTTTTTATTAATATAAGATAAACTTACCCAGGTATCCTGGTTAGTAGTAATAAAAATAATAATTAATGCAGTTATGGTACCGATAAATATAGAAATACCCAATCCTTTAAGCAATCTTTTTTTATCTAAAATCAGCTCGTTCAAATAGTCATTCACTCCTGTAAATCAGTCGTTAGTATACCGTATCGCGTATGGTGTATCGAGTATCGCGTGAAGAAAATCATAATTCAGGAGTAGAGGTATGATGAATCCTGTTTCTATAATTCAACACGGCACACCGAGTTGCTACATTAACTGGCAAACTGGGTACTACCTGATAACTAAATGCTATACGCTAATTCTCTTAACCAGCTAACCAAGTAACCAGATAACTAACTAACTAATTCCATACGCCCCTACTTTTTTAAACTTGAAACTTGCAACTCGTAACTTAAAAATTGCAACCTACAAATTAATAGTATAGCATGTTTTCATTTTTATTTAAAATTATACTAAAAGATGTGTTTTTCAAAAATGTTCCCATTTATTATGTTTCAGAGTATAATAAATGAAGCACTAATTAGAATATTAAATTATTTAAAAGGAAAAAACATTAATGAAAGGAACCATGGTAAATTCGTTTCATTGATTAGTGGATTGTTTAGTTGTATAATTGATTAAATCGCTATAATCAATCGAAGTAAAAAATATATAATTTAAGTATTAACTATTAATTTAAAGTATTGGAGGTTGTACAAGATGCAAAAAAAGACTATTAAAGATTTGAATAAAAATCAATTAGAAGGTAAAAGGGTTCTGGTAAGAGTTGATTTTAATGTTCCTCTAAACGAAGAATTAGAGATTACTGATGATACGAGAA
>JAKLPU010000049.1:0-2724 GCA_022013755.1 Candidatus Atribacteria bacterium
TGGTCCTATACCTATATTAAAAGGTGGTAATTAATAAAAAGCAGAGGAGGTACGTAAAGTGTTTGAAGGAAAAAACAAGGATGACAAAGAAAAAGGAACTGATTTTGGATTTGGCTTGGGAGGAATTTTTGAGGGTTTAGGTAGTCTTATTGAGTCGGTTTCCAAGATTGCCAAGGAAGGCAAAGGGAATATTAGTAAGTCCGGCGAAATAAAAGGATTAGGAGATAAAGTAAAAGGTGTATATGGCTTTACCGTAAGAACTTTAGCTGATGGGGAATCTAAAGTAGAATCATTTGGAAATATTAAAAAGACTTCCAAAGGTCCGATAGTAGAAGAAGAAAGAGAACCCATAGTAGATGTCTTTGATGAAAAAGATCATATTCTGGTAATAGCAGAACTTCCTGGTGTTAACGAAGAAGATATTAAGACAGAAATAAAAGGTGATATCCTTAATATATCAACACAGAAGGAAGAGAGAAAGTATAAAAAAGAGATTCTTCTTCCTTCCATGGTCGAAGCAGAACCTACTTCCTCGATATATAAAAATGGTATTTTAGAGTTAAAACTTAAGAAACAAGCTTAATAGAATTATAAAGAATTTTTTATGAGATAAAGTAGTAGTAGAAAAAGGAATGGAATATGACCAATAAAAAAATAGTTTTAAAAGTAGCAGAAGCAAGGTCTCGCGATGTAGGAAGAGGTATTGTCAGAATGGATCCCAAAGACTTTGAGAGTCTTGGCTGTGAAGTGGGAGATGTAGTAGGAATTTTTGGCAAGCGAATGACAGCCGCCAAGGTAATGCCGACATATACCGAGGATAGAAATAAAGGAATTATTCAGATAGACGGAATTATTAGAGAAAATGCTCAGATTGGTTTGGATGAGAAAGCTTCTATCGAAAAAGTAGTTTACGAGCCTGCCAGGAAGATTACTTTGTCACCAATTACAATAAGTGGTTTACGTGGTGAAAAAGATACTCGGTATATTGGGCGGCTTCTGGAAGGGCTTCCTTTGGTAGTTGGTGATAGGGTCAGAGCTACTCTATTTGGTTCTAAATCTTGTGATTTTAAAATACTATCTGCAACTCCCAAAGAAGGAGTACTTATAATTCAACCTACTACGGTGATCAGAATAGAGCTGAAAGAAGGAGAACAAAAGCGGAGACTTAAAATATCCTATGAGGATATTGGAGGTTTGGGAAAACAAATTCAAAGAATCAGAGAGATGATAGAACTCCCTCTGAAGTATCCTCAGATTTTTGAAAGAATAGGTATAGATGCTCCCAAGGGGGTGCTTTTACATGGTCCTCCAGGTTGTGGCAAGACCTTGATAGCTCGAGCAGTAGCCAATGAGACCGATGCCTATTTTACCAGCATAAGCGGACCTGAGGTGATGGCAAAATACTATGGTGAATCTGAAGGTCGACTTCGTAGTATGTTTGAAGATGCAAAGGCTAACGCCCCGGCTATTATTTTTATTGATGAAATAGATTCTATTGCCCCTAAACGTGAGGAGATGGGAGGAGAAAAGCAGGTAGAGCGAAGAGTAGTAGCACAGCTTTTAGCTCTTTTAGATGGATTGGAATCACGAGGACAAGTAATTGTAATTGGAGCAACCAACATCCCTAATGTATTAGACCCTGCTTTAAGACGGCCGGGAAGATTTGACCGGGAAATTTCCATTCCCATACCAGATAAAAATTCTCGTTTAGATATACTTCAGATTCACACCAGAGGTATGCCTCTGGCAGAAGATGTGGATTTAGAAAAACTGGCTGCAATCACCCATGGATTTGTAGGAGCAGATTTAGAGGCTTTAGCTAGAGAGGCAGCCATGGCAGCCATAAGAAAGATATTACCTAAAGTAGATTTTGAATTAGCAGATCTACCTTACGAAACACTTTTAGAGTTAAAAGTTACAGCAGATAATTTTATGGAAGCCTTGAAAGAAATAGAGCCTTCCGCTATACGCGAGGTATTTATTGAGGTACCTGATGTTAAATGGAGTGATGTAGGCGGATTAGAAAATATAAAAAAGCAGTTAATAGAGACAATCGAGTGGCCTTTAAAATATCCTGAACTCTTTGCTAAGGCCCGGACTAATCCCCCCAAAGGTTTATTACTCTTTGGACTTCCGGGTACAGGTAAGACTTTGACAGCTAAAGCTGTTGCTAATGAAAGCGGAGTTAATTTTATATCTGTTAAAGGTCCTGAATTAATTAGTAAATATATGGGAGAAAGTGAACGAGGCATAAGAGAGATATTTAAAAAAGCCAAGCAGGCTGCACCGACCATTATCTTTTTTGATGAGATAGATGCACTGGTTCCTATCCGGGGTATTGGAGGGGGAGATTCTACTCACACATCCGAGCGGGTTATTAGTCAGTTTCTTACTGAATTAGACGGGATAGAAGAATTAAAAGGAGTGGTGGTTATTGGTGCCACCAATAGATTAGATATGATTGACCCGGCAATAATTCGACCTGGTCGATTCGACGTACTTTTAGAGCTCCCAATTCCGGATGAAGCCACCAGGCTCATAATTTTTCAGATACATACTAAAGGTAAACCGTTGGATAAAGATGTCAACCTTGAGCAGCTTAGCAAGATAACTGATAAATATACCGGTGCAGAGATAGAGGCTATTGCCCGAAGGGCTTCAATGCTTGCCATCAGGGAGTTTTTAAATAAATTAAAAGGTAAACCTACTAAAAAAGACATTGAA